>JAYSCF010000064.1:0-211 GCA_041915005.1 Novosphingobium sp. | reverse complement strand
CGCTGCGATTGACGCTGCCTTGCGCCGCGCGCTGCGCTTTGACCATGGCCATACCGTGGCCAGCGCGGGCGATCCCGACGCATGGCTGGCGGGCGCCTATGACCACGCCGCGCAATATCTGATTGCCCCGGCGCTGCATGCTGGGCTTGAAACCGCCAGCGCGACCGCGCGGCTGGACAAGGGCAAGCTCGAAATCTGGACGGCGAGCCAG
>JAYSCF010000063.1:0-9533 GCA_041915005.1 Novosphingobium sp. | reverse complement strand
GGCTCGAACTCGTCGCGCTGGCGGAAAGCGGGGCGGCAACGCGCATCCTGATGGTTATCGGGCAACGCCAACCGATCGGCGGCGGGGCCACCGGGCGAGCGCTGGCCGCGAGCGAGGGCATCTCCTCGGCCGAACTGCGCCGGCGCTATGATGCGGTGCGCTGGCAAGGGCCGCTGGCCTTTGCCGACTATGCCCAGCCGGTCGAACGCGCGGGCGCGGTGGGCTATGCGATCGATGATGGCCATGGCCACGCGGGGATCTGCTCGCTCGGCTGCCGGCTGGCCGTATCAAGCCGCGCGCGGTTCTGCATTTCGGCGTCGATCTTCGCCAATTCGCGCGACAGCGCCGGGCTGGCCCGGCTGGGCGAGGCGCTGGCCGGCCTGGCCGCAACGCTGGGCGGCCGGGCCTAGCGCCTGGCCCACGCAAGTGGAAACATCACCGGCCCACGCCCCCGGCCCGACCACCCACATGGTATCCTGACGGGCGGTCGGGCCGGGGGCGTGGGCCGGTGATGTCCTGTTGCAGGATAACTGCAACAGGCTCTAGCGCCTGGGCGCGGCGGGCTTCGCTGGCGCCGACGGGCTGGCCGCAGCCTCGGTCGGCAGGCTCTGGGTTTCGATCATCTGCGCCGCTTCATCCAGCGCGCGGGCTTCGCCCACGGTCACGCCGCCGGGGCCGGGGTCATTGTCGGCCTTGGCACAACCGCCGGCGGCCACGAGGGTCAATGCAATCAGGATCTTGCGCATGACCGGCACCCTATCATGTCCGGCCCGAACAGAAAACGGGCGGCTCTCCCACAGGAAAGCCGCCCGCCCTCGGTGAACTGGTTTGCCTGGATCAGGGCTTGGTCGCAGGCGCCGCCTCGGTCGCGTCGGCACCCGGCTCGGCAGCGGCATCGGCGGCCGGAGTCGCCTCGATATCGCCCACGGCTTCCTCGGCCGGCATCTCGACGTTTTCGGGCTGCGCTTCTTCCTTGGCGCTTTCGGAACTGCCGCAACCCGCAAGGGCAAAGGCGGTAGCAACAAGGGCAAGGGAAGCAAGCTTGGTCATCGGTTCGGCCTTATCAATTCGCTGAAATCCTGTGACGAACACCCGGATGCGATCCGCGCGTTCGGGGGCACTCTAACCACGCGATCGGGCACTGCCAAGCCAGTGCAATCCCTCAATCCGCAGCGCTGTCTGCAACAGGTGTTCATGGGGAGTTGATTAGATATAAAGATTTCTTTATATGACCCCCATGCGGATCGATCCCACCCTGCGCGCACTTGCCGATACCACCCGTTTACGGATCATGCGGCTGCTCGCCCATATGGAACTGGCGGTGGGTGAATTGGCCCAGGTGCTGGGGCAAAGCCAGCCGCGCGTCTCGCGCCATGTCCGGATCCTGTGCGATGCCGGGCTGGCCGAACGCCGCAAGGAAGGCAGCTGGGTGTTCCTGCGCAGCGCGATCAGCGAAACCCGCGCCCCGCCGCTCGGCGCCGCCGCAGCCAGGCTGCTGGCCGTGGCCGAACGCGACGATGCCGGCTTTGCCGCGCGCTGCGCCGAAGACCGCCGCCATCTGGCCGCGATCCGCGCCGCGCGCGAAGCCAGCGCGCAGGGCTATTTCGCGCGCCACGCCGCCGAATGGGACACGCTGCGCAATCTCCACACCCCCGATGCGCCGGTCGAGGCCGCGCTGGCCAAGGCGCTGGGCGATGCATCGCTGGGGCACCTGCTGGACGTTGGCACCGGCACCGGCCGGATGGCCCAGCTGTTCGCCCCGCACAGCCAGCACGTGACCGCCTTCGACAAGAGCCCCGAAATGCTTCGCGCTGCCCGCGCGCGGCTGCAGGATCTCCCGGCTGATCGGGTCGATCTGGTCCAGGGCGATTTCACCGCGCTGCCGTTTGGCGATGCCGGGTTCGATACGCTGCTGTTCCATCAGGTGCTGCACTATGCCCAGGCGCCCGAAGACGTGCTGGCCGAAGCCGCCCGCGTCACCCGCCCCGGCGGGCGCGTGGCCGTGGTCGATTTTGCCGCGCACGACCGCGAGGAACTGCGCAGCCAGCACGCCCATGCCCGCCTTGGCTTCTCCGACGAGCAGATGCTCGCGCTGTTGTCCAACGCCGGGTTCGAAGCCGCCCCGCCGGTGGCGCTGCCCGGCAAGCCGCTGACCGTCAAGATCTGGACCGGCACCCGCCAGGGCGTCCCCGCATCGAGTATCCCAGAAACCCGCCCTTCCACCACCACAACCTAGGCCAAACGCTGATGCCCCCCAGCTATGATGCCCTCCGCGAAGCGCGCACCGCGCTCGACACTCCGCTGTTTGCGGGGTTGCCGGGCGATATTGCCGTTTCGTTCGAATTCTTCCCGCCCAAGACCGACGCCCTGATGGACCAGCTGTGGGACGTGGTGACCACGCTCGCCCCTCTGGCCCCGCGGTTCGTCTCGGTGACCTATGGCGCGGGCGGATCGACCCGCGACCGCACCCACGGCACGGTCGCGCGGATCATCGCCGAAGCGGGCCTGCCCGCCGCCGCGCACCTGACCTGCGTCGAGGCCAGCAAGGCCGAGATCCGCGAAGTGGCCGAAAGCTATTGGGAAGCCGGCGTGCGCCACGTGGTTGCGCTGCGCGGCGACATGGGCGCGCCCGGCGTGCCGTTCCAGCCGCACCCCGAAGGCTATGCCAATGCCGCCGAACTGGTGGCGGGCCTGAAAGCCATCGCCCCCTTCGAGGTTTCGGTTGCGGCCTATCCCGAAACCCACCCCGATGCCGCCAGCCCGGATGCGGACATCGACAATCTCAAGCGTAAGCTCGATGCCGGGGCAAGCCGGGCGATCACGCAGTTCTTCTTCGATCCCGAGGTGTTCTTCCGCTTCCGCGACAAGCTCGCTGCCGCCGGGATCGACGCGCCGGTGATCCCGGGCATCTTGCCGGTGTCCAACGTGGCCCAGACCCGCAAGTTCGCCGCGGCCTGCGGCGCGCAGATCCCGGCCTGGATGGACGGCCTGTTCGAAGGGCTCGACACCCATCCCGCCTCGCGCCAGCTCGTCGCCGCGACGATCTCGGCCGAGTTCTGCCGCCGGCTCTATGCGGGCGGCGTGCGCGATTTCCACTTCTACACCCTCAACCGCGCCGAGCTGTCCTATGCGATCTGCCACCTGCTCGGCCTGCGTCCCAAGGAGGCCCACTGATGTCGGCCCGCGAAACCCTGCTGGCCCAGGCGGCCCAGCGCATTCTCATCACCGATGGCGCCTTTGGCACCGAAATCCAGAGCTGGAAGCTGTCCGAGGCCGACTATGCCGGCACGCTTGGCCTCGCCAAGGACCAGAAGGGCAACAACGACATCCTCGCGCTGACCAAGCCCGAAGTGCCCGAATCGATCCACCGCGCCTATTTCGCCGCCGGGGCGGACATTGCGGAAACCAACACCTTTTCGGCCAACCGGATCAGCCAGGCCGATTACGCCGCCGAACATCTGGTCCGCGAAATCAACCTGGCCTCGGCGCGGCTCGCCCGCCGGGTGGCCGATGAATTCACCGCACAGGATGGCCGCCCCCGCTTTGTTGCTGGCGCGATCGGGCCGACCAACAAGACCCTGTCGCTTTCGCCCGACGTCAACGATCCAGGCTACCGTGAAATCGACTGGGATCACCTGGTCGAAGTCTATCACGAACAGGCCGCCGCCCTGGTCGAAGGCGGGGCCGATTTCATCCTGGTGGAAACGGTGTTCGATACGCTCAACTGCAAGGCCGCGATCATGGCGGTGAAGCAGCTGGAAGCCGAACTGGGCCGCGAAGTGCCGCTGATGCTGTCGATGACGCTGACCGACCTGTCGGGCCGCAACCTTTCGGGCCATACGGTCGAGGCGTTCTGGTATGCCGTGCGCCATGCCCGCCCCGTCACGGTCGGGCTCAACTGCTCGTTCGGCGCGGCCCAGCTGCGCCCCCACGTGCGCGCTCTGGCCGCAATCGCCGACACGCTGATCATGGTCTATCCCAACGCCGGCCTGCCCAACGAACTGGGCGAATACGACGAGCTGCCCGAAACCACCGCGGCGATGCTGCGCGAATGGGCCGAACACGGCCAGGTCAACGTGCTGGGCGGGTGCTGCGGCTCTACCCCCGATCACATCGCCGCGATCGCGGCTGCCGCGCGCGATCTTGCGCCGCGCGCCTTGCCCCAGCCGCCGGTGGTGACCCGCCTGGCCGGCCTTGAACCGTTCGTGATGGGGGCCTGAGCCGATGACCCAGCAGATTGCATCCTTCGTCAACGTTGGCGAACGCACCAATGTCACCGGCTCTGCCGCCTTCAAGAAGCTGATCCTTGCGGGTGACTATGCCAAGGCGGTCGAAGTCGCGCGCCAGCAGGTCGAAAACGGCGCCCAGATCATCGACGTCAACATGGACGAAGGGCTGCTCGACGCGACCCTGGCGATGACCACCTTCCTGAAGCTGATCGCCGCCGAACCCGATATCGCCCGCGTGCCGGTGATGATCGACAGTTCGAAGTGGGAGGTGATCGAGGCCGGCCTGAAATGCGTTTCGGGCAAGCCGGTGGTCAATTCGATCTCGATGAAGGAGGGCGAAGAGGCATTCCTGCACCACGCCCGGCTGTGCAGGGCCTATGGCGCTGCCGTGGTGGTCATGGCCTTTGACGAAAAGGGCCAGGCCGACACCAAGGCCCGCAAGGTCGAAATCTGCGAGCGCGCCTACAAGCTGCTTACCGGAATCGGCTTTCCGGCCGAGGACATCATCTTCGATCCCAACATCTTCGCGGTTGCGACCGGGATCGAGGAGCATGATCGCTACGGCCTCGACTTCATCGAAGCCGTGGCCGAGATCAAGACGCGCTGTCCGCACGTGCACTGCTCGGGCGGGCTTTCGAACCTCTCGTTCAGCTTCCGCGGCAACGAGCCGGTGCGCCGGGCGATGCATTCGGTGTTCCTCTACCACGCGATCCGCGCCGGGCTCGACATGGCGATCGTCAATGCCGGGCAGATCGACATCTACGATACGATCGACCCTGCCCTGCGCGATGCCTGCGAGGACGTGATCCTGTGCCGTCCGGTCAGCGGTGATCAAACCGCGACCGAGCGCCTGATCACCATGGCCGAAAGCTTCAAGGGGACCGACGCCGCCCAGGAAAAGGCCGCCGCCGAATGGCGCGGCTGGGACGTTGTCCGCCGGCTCGAACACGCGCTGGTCAAGGGCATCGATGCCCATATCGTCGACGACACCGAAGAAGCGCGGCTGCTGCACGCCCGCCCGATCGAAGTGATCGAAGGCCCGCTGATGGCCGGCATGAACACCGTTGGCGACCTGTTCGGCGCGGGCAAGATGTTCCTGCCGCAAGTGGTGAAATCGGCCCGGGTGATGAAAAAGGCCGTGGCCCACCTCATTCCCTTCATCGAAGCGGCGAAGGAAGCCGGCGCCAAGGCCAAGGGCAAGATCGTGATGGCCACCGTCAAGGGCGACGTTCACGACATCGGCAAGAACATCGTGGGCGTGGTGCTGCAGTGCAACGGCTATGAAGTGATCGATCTGGGCGTGATGGTGCCGTGGTCGACGATCATCGAAACCGCCCAGCGCGAAGAGGCCGACATCATCGGCCTGTCGGGCCTGATCACCCCCAGCCTTGATGAAATGGTCACCGTGGCCGAGGAAATGCAGCGCGCCGGGCTGACCATCCCGCTGCTGATCGGCGGGGCCACCACCAGCAAGGTCCACACCGCGCTGCGCATCGATCCGGCCTATGAAGGCCCGGTCATCCACGTGCTCGATGCCAGCCGCGCCGTGGGCGTCGCCAGCCAGCTGCTGTCCGATACCCAGTGCGAACCCTTCGTCGCGGCCACCGCGGCCGAATACCAGCACGTGCGCGATCTGCGCGCGGGCAAGGAAGCCTCGATCCTGCTCAGCCTCGACGATGCGCGGGCCAATGGTTTCAAGGCCGACCTGTCGGACAAGGCCCCGCCGCCCGAACAGCCCGGCCTGCATGTCTTCCCCGACTGGGATCTGGCCGATCTGGTCGAATGCTTCGATTGGACCCCGTTCTTCCGCGCCTGGGAACTGGCCGGCACTTTCCCGGCGATCCTCGCGGACGAAGTCGTCGGTGAAAGCGCGCAGGCGCTGTTCAAGGACGCCAAGGCGATGCTCGAGCAGATCGTCAGCGAAAAGTGGCTGACCGCCAAGGCCGTCGCGGGCTTCTGGCCCTGCGCGCGCGAGGACGATGACGTGATGCTCTACCTCGCTGAGGAAGAGCGCCATGTCCGCCTGCCGTTCCTGCGCCAGCAGATCCGCAAGAGCCGCGACCGGGCGAACTACTGCCTCGCCGATTTCATCGACCCCGATGGCGACTGGATCGGCGGCTTTGCGGTCGGGATCCACGGGATCGAACCGCACCTCGAACGCTTCCGGGCGGGGCACGATGACTACAACGACATCCTGCTGAAAGCGCTGGCCGACCGCTTTGCCGAAGCCTTTGCCGAACGGCTCCACCAGCACGTGCGCACCGTGCTGTGGGGCTATGCGCCAGGCGAACAGCTCACCAATGACGCGCTGATCCGCGAACAGTATCGCGGCATCCGCCCTGCACCCGGCTATCCGGCCTGCCCGGACCACAGCCTCAAGCCGATCCTGTTCGACCTGCTCAATGCAACCGACAACGCCGGGATCGTGCTGACCGAAAGCCAGGCGATGCTGCCCACCGCGGCGGTATCGGGGTTCTACTTCGCCCACCCGCAGAGCGAATATTTCGGCGTGGCGCGGATCGGGCGCGACCAGCTGGAAGACTATGCCGCCCGGCGCGGGATCGATCTCGCCGTAGCCGAACGCTGGGTGCGGCCCAACCTCGATTGAGCCTCAGTCGTGGGACCATTCGACGATCAGCACGTCGAGATCCCCCGCAGGCTCGAAATTGGTGCGGCGCACTTCGAACTGGGTCGGGGTGATCTTTTTCACCCCGTCCATGCAGAAGCTGACCATGTTGTCGGCCCGGCCCTTGTCGACCACCAGCCGGAACTGGCCGATCGGCCCCTTCCAGTTGCGCCCCGACGACAGGACATAGCTCAACCAGGTTTCCCCATAGCCCATGGTGCCCGGCTCGGCCTGCTGCTGCACCGCCAGCTTGCGATCGAAGGCGTTCAGGAATGCACGGTCGATGCAGTAGTGTTGCAGATGCTCTGCATCCCCCTCGCGGTAGGCCGGTTCGAGCGCGCCGCCAACCGATCCACCCAGCATCGGCGCATAGCGGTGGGTCACGGCAACGCTGGCATGGGCGGGGAAGACCTGCTTGCGGGTGACCAGCGTCGCCACGTCCCAGGCCGGCAGAACCACGCCTTCGCCCAGATCCGGCACGGCCATCAGCAGCCCTTCGCGCAAGTAAGCCTCGCGCTGCGCCGGGCTCAGCGCGCGCACGAAATCGGGCTCCTCGCCGGTGCCGTCGATCCACGCCACCGGCCAGCCCAGCGCCAAGACCCGCCGGGTAACATCGCGCCCATCGATCTCGGCGCGGCTGACCATCTCGAGCTTGACCGGCTGGCCATCGACCTCGGTATGGAAGTCCAGCGCCGAGAAATCGGGGATCGCCTGATCGCCATAGCTGGCCGCATCAAGCGCGCGCAGCACCGGCAGCGGAAAGGCAATGGTCAGTTCGACCGGGCGGGCGGCGTGGTTGGTATAGCGATAGGCCACCCGTACCTCCTTGGCCGAGAGGTAGAGATCCTCGCTATCCATGCTGATCGTCTCGTTGCGGACCAGCTCGATCCCGCCCAGCCCAACCGCGGCCTCGCTGTCATTGGCGTGGAGCGGTGCCGCCACAGCAACGGCCAGAATCGCCGCAACCCGTTTGATCATCATGCTTTTTCCTCAAATCACTTCGGTCAGTCTTTGCAGATGCCCCTGCCAAGTCAATGCGCTAGGACAGCATCATGCTGCGCTGGTTGATCGTCCTGCTTGCCCTGTTGCCCGCCTGCGCGCTGGCCGCCCCGCCCGCGAGCGTGGCCGTGGCATTCGATCGCAGCCGCATCCGTCCGGTGCTGGCCGAAGGCGAGGCCGATCCCGCCAGCCACCGCCCGGTCAGCGCCGACGATCCGGTCCGCGTGGCCAGCATTTCCAAGCTGGTCACCGCGCTGGGCGTGATGCGGCTGGTCGATCGCGGCACGCTCGTGCTTGATCGTGACGTTTCGGACTACCTCGGCTGGCGCTTGCGCAACCCCGCCTTTCCCGACCAGGCGATCACCCTCAGGCTGCTGCTGTCGCACCGCTCCAGCCTGCTGGACGGGGAGGATCTCTACATCCTTCCGCTTGGCACCACCCTGCGCGAGCGGCTGGCCGATCCGCGGGTGTGGGACACGGCCCACGCACCAGGATCAGACTGGTTCCACTATACCAACCTCAACTTTCCGGTGGTCGCCAGCGTGATGGAGCGCGCCACCGGCGAACGGTTCGATCACCTGATGCAGCGCCTGGTGCTACGCCCGCTACGGCTGGATGCCTGCTTCAACTGGTCGGGTTGCTCGCCCGCGGCCACCGCGCGGGGCGTTGCGCTCTACCGGGCCGATGGCAGCCTCGCCAAGGATGGCCCGGCCGCGCGGCTTGGCTGTCCGGTGCTGGTGCCCGATGGCATGGCCTGCAACCTTGCGGGCTACGCGCCTGGCAGCAATGGCGCGCTGTTCAGTCCGCAGGGCGGGCTGCGGATCGCGATGCGCGATCTTGCCCGGATCGGCCAGATGCTGGCGCGGGGCGGGCGCGGGTTCCTCTCGCGGCGCGCCTTTGCCGAACTGGTCCGCCCGCAGTGGCGCTTTGATGGAGCCAACGGCCTTGGCGAGGACGGCACCGCCAGTGGGTTCTTCTGCGCCTATGGCCTCGGCGTGCAGACCATTGGAACGCCCACTCCCGGCTGCCACGATGACCTGCTGGGCGATGGCCGCCAGCGCATCGGCCATCCGGGCGAGGCCTATGGCCTGCGCGCTGGACTGTGGCTTGATCCGGCAAGCGGCCGCGGCCTGGCCTTCTTCACCACCCGCGTGGCCGACGATGCCCCGCACGGTGCCAGCGCCTTTACCGCCGCCGAAGAGAGCGTGGTGGAGAAGGCCCGGCACCCTTTGCGCTGAACGTCCCCGCCCGCTAGGCGCACATGGTGACCACCCCCGCCCTTCTCGACGCACTCCACGCCACTTTCGGCTTTACCGCCTTTCGCGGGGTGCAGCAGAGCGTGGTCGAACGCGTGCTCGAGGGTCAATCGACCCTGGCGGTGATGCCAACCGGGGCGGGCAAGAGCCTGACCTACCAGCTGCCCGCAGTGATGCTGCCGGGCACCTGCGTGGTGATTTCACCGCTGATCGCGCTGATGCACGATCAGTTGCGCTCGGCCGAAGCCAACGGGATCCGCGCCGCCTCGCTCACCAGCGTCGACACCGACCGCGCCGCCACGATCGACCGGCTGCTCGATGGCGAGCTTGACCTGCTGTATGTTGCCCCCGAACGCGCCAGCCAGCCGCATTTCCGCGAATTGCTGAGCCGCGCCCAGATCAGCCTGTTCGCGATCGACGAAG
>JAYSCF010000062.1:0-9535 GCA_041915005.1 Novosphingobium sp. | reverse complement strand
GTGCTGATCCGCGCTTCGTCGAACTCGGGCCAGCTTTATGGTTCGGTTTCGGTGCGTGACATCGTCGACGCGCTCAACGAAGACGGCGCCAACCTGGCGAAGTCGATGATCGTGCTCGAACGCCCGATCAAGACCATCGGCATCTTCGACGTGCGCGTTCAGCTGCACCCCGAAGTTTCGGTGTTCGTGAAGGTCAACGTCGCCCGCTCGCCGGACGAAGCTGACCAGCAGGCCCAGGGCGTCGACGTCATCGCTGCGATGTTCGAAGACGACGTGGCCGCTGCCGCTGCCAGCGACTTCACCCCCGGCAATGGCGAAGAGCTCGAAGTCGAAGCTCCGGCCGCCGACGAAGGCGAAACCGAAGCCTGATCGCTTCGCTTCACCTGTCGCGAGACACACGGAAAGGGGCGCTGCGGCGCCCCTTTCTTTTTGCACTTCATGCGCCGAGTTGAAACTTTCTGAGCGCGGCCATATAACTCCGCGATGGAAAAGACAGAAACGATCATCGCGGAACTGGTCCGCGTTTACGAAGCCGCCGTCGCCACCCTGCGTTCCGACATCGCAGCCTTTGCCGCCGACGGCACCCTTCCCCCCGCCTCGCGCCGTGAAGCCCGCGACTGGTGCTACCCCGAATTGCGGGTGCATTATTCGGGCGCGGAAACCCGCCCCGACCTGGCCCGCGCCTTTGGCCGGCTGTCGCACCCCGGCACCTTTGCCACCACGGTAACGCGCCCCGCGCTGTTCGCCGATTACCTGGCCGAACAGCTCGCCCTGCTCGGCGATGACTATGCCATCGAAATCGAGGTTGGCCGCTCGGCCCAGGAAATCCCCTTCCCCTATGTGATCGATGCCAGTTCGGGCCTGGGCAGCATCCGCCCGGCCGATCTGGCGCGGCACTTCCCCTCGACCGAACTGGCCATGATCGGCGATGAACTGGCCGATGGGATCGCGGTTGACGGGATGGACGATGCCGTGCCGCTGGCGCTGTTCGATGGCCTGCGCACCGATTTCAGCCTCGCCCGGCTGGCCCACTACACCGGCACCGCGCCCGAGCATTTCCAGCGCTTCGTGCTGTTCACCAACTATCACCGCTATGTCGACGAATTCGTCGACTGGGCGGGCCAGCAGCTTGGCAAGGACGGCTATGTCGCGCTGTCGGGCGCGGGCGGCCTGCTGCTCGATGAAGCGACTGACAATGCCCGCGCGCGCCTGTCCGACACCGCCTGGCGCCGCCACCAGATGCCGGCCTATCACCTCGTGCGCGAAGACCGGATGGGGATCACCCTGGTCAACATCGGGGTTGGCCCGTCGAACGCCAAGACGATCTGCGATCACCTGGCCGTGCTGCGCCCCGAAGCCTGGCTGATGATCGGCCACTGCGGCGGCCTGCGCGATACCCAGCGGATCGGCGACTATGTGCTGGCCCACGCCTATCTGCGCGATGATCACGTGCTGGATCCGGTGCTGCCGCCCGAAATCCCGATCCCGGCGATTGCCGAAGTCCAGATCGCGCTGGCCCGCGCCGCTGAAATGGTCAGCGGCGATGTTGGCGCCAATCTCAAGAAGCGGATGCGCACCGGCACGGTCGCCACCACCGACGATCGCAACTGGGAACTGCGCTATACCCAGTCAGCCCAGCGCCTGAGCCTGAGCCGGGCAATCGGCATCGACATGGAAAGCGCGACCATCGCCGCACAGGGCTATCGCTTCCGCGTGCCCTACGGCACCCTGCTGTGCGTGTCCGACAAGCCGCTCCACGGTGAAATCAAGCTGCCGGGCCAGGCCAACCGCTTCTATGAAGAAGCAATTGCCGCGCACCTGTTGATCGGCACCACCACGATCGATCTGCTGCGCGCCGAAGGGGCCCGGCTCCACAGCCGCAAGCTGCGCGCCTTCAACGAACCCCCGTTCCGGTAAGGCGCTTCAGGCAAGGAAATCCCGGATCGCCTCGCCCAGCGCGGGGCCGGTTACGCTGCCCATGTGGGTGCCGGGGATCACGCTGCGCACTGCATCGGGCAATGCCGCCACCAACCGGTCGGCGGAACCGTTGTCGTTGTCCTCATCGCCGCAGACCACCAGCGTCGGCATGGCCAGCGCGGCCAGGGCCTCGGGCGGGGTATCGGTCATGGTCTGGAGCAGCAGGCGCGCGGCCTCGCGGTCGACCTGCATCGATTTCATGAACTGCTGCGACATATAGGCCGGATCGCCAGGCTTGATCGTGCCGAAGCGGGCGATCACATCGAGGAAGAACGCCTGCCGTCCGGTCCACCCGGCCAGCCCCTCCAGCCCCATGCCGCCCAGCACCAGCCGCCTGGGCCGCAATCCGCCGATCACCGCCCGGACCGACGTGCGCGCCCCCAGCGAAAATCCGCCCAGGTCATAGTCGTCCAGACCCAGCCCTTCGACCAGCGCGATCGCATCCAGCGCCAGCACGTCCCCGGGATAGGCCGCCGGATCGTGCGGCGCGGCGCTCTGCCCATGGGCGCGCAGATCGGGCATCAGCACTTCAAACCCGGCCGCAGCCAGGCAGGCCGCGTGGCCAAACTTGATCCAGTTCATCTCGGCCGAGGAAAACAGCCCATGCAGCAGCACCAGCGGACGCCCCGCGCCCAGGCGGTGCAGCGCGAGGCGCGCGCCATCGTGGCCTGCATAGAATTCGTGCCGCACGTCCATCGCCGTTTCCATCCTCATCCGGTTTCCTGCCTCCTAGCGCCGCGCGGCAGACAAGTCCTGCCGCCCCGGGCACATATTGCACTGCAACATTGACAACGTAAGCATGCTTATTATATGCCCCCTTACACATGGAGAACATCGGCTATCTCTTGGGCGACCGTTCGCGCCTGCTGCGCCGCGCTTTTGACGAGCGCGTGCGCGCGCTGGGCGTGACCGGGCCGCAAGCGCGACTACTGTTTCTCCTCACCCGCGACGAGGGCGGCAACCAGGGCGTCTATGCCGAAGAGCTTGATGTCGAGCCGATCACGCTGTGCCGCATGGTCGACCGGATGGAGGAAGCCGGGATGGTCGAACGCCGCCCCGCGCCAAGCGATCGCCGCGCCCGCCAGCTGTTTTTGACCGAGCGCAGCCGCGCCGTCATTCCCGCGCTGCGCGAATGCGTCGACCAATTGCTCGAAGACATGCTGGCCGGGATCAGCCCGGCCCAGCGCGAAACATTTGCCCAGGTCCTGACGGCAATCGGCACCAATCTTGGCGCCCGCCGCGAAAACCGTGACAACAAGGTACTGATCGATGGCTGATGCCGACCCCAAGTTCGCCGATTCCAGCGCCGTGATCGACGGGGCAGAGGCCCGCCCTGCCCGCCGCTGGGGCCGCCTGGTGCTGATGCTGTCGCTGCCGCTGGTGCTGCTGGTCGGCGCCGTGGTCTATTGGCAGAGCCTGCAGGGCAAGGTCGCGACCGACAACGCCTACGTCCATCTCGACAAGGTTTCGGTCAGCGCCGAAGTCAGCGGCAAGATCACCAAGGTTTTCGTCAAGGAAAACCAGCACGTCAACGCCGGCGACCTGCTGTTCCAGATCGATCCCGAACCCTACCAGCTCCAGCTGGCCCAGTCCGATGCCGCCATCGCCACGGCCCAGGCCAGCCAGACCGCGCTGGCCAATTCCAGCGCCATGTCGGGCGC
The DNA here is from genome assembly GCA_041915005.1 of Novosphingobium sp. GTDB lineage: Bacteria > Pseudomonadota > Alphaproteobacteria > Sphingomonadales > Sphingomonadaceae > Novosphingobium. Next base: position 5,897 of record JAYSCF010000062.1, on the reverse strand, counting down.
CGATGTTGCCGCAGCACAAGAAAACATCGCTTATGCCCAGACCAACCTGGTCCGCCAGGAAGCGCTGTGGAAGCGCGGCTTCACCACCAAGGCCGCCTATGATGCTGCCCGCCACCAGGTTTCGCAGGCCCAGGACCAGCTGGCGATCGCCGTGTCGAAAAGCCGCGAAGCCGCGGCCAAGCTGGCAACCGGCGCGCAGGTGCCCGGAATCTACCCGCAGGTCGCCGCTGCTCAGGCGCAGCGCGCCACGATTGAAATGAACCTGCGCCGCACCGAAGTGCGCGCCCCTGTTTCGGGCACGATCAGCCAGGCTGACCGGCTGATGATCGGGCAGGAAATGGTCACCGGCCTGCCCGTGGTGACCCTGGTTGCCGACAAGAGCGCCTATGTCGAAGCGAACTTCAAGGAAACCGAACTGGCCGACATGAAAGTTGGGCAGCCCGCCGAAATCCGTTTCGACGCCTATCCCGGCATCGCGCTGCGCGCCCATGTTGCCTCGATCGGGGCGGGCACCGGCAGCGAATTCTCGGTCCTGCCGGCGCAGAATGCCACGGGCAACTGGGTCAAGGTGACCCAGCGCGTGCCGGTGCGGATCGTGCTCGATGAACCCAGCCCGCGCCCGCTGATCGCGGGCCTGTCGAGCAAGGTCAAAGTCTTCACCGACGGCAAGAAGCACTAGGATCCGCCTGATGGCGAGCAGCGCCACCCCTGCCCGGCCGCGCCGCCGCCGCGCCGCGCCCGCCGCGCCGCTGGCGCCGCCGCCCGATGTTGCGCTGCTGCCGGTCGAAAACCAGATGCTGCTGACGCTGGGAATCATGACCGCGTCGCTGCTGCAGGTACTCGATACCACCATCGCCAATGTCGCGATCCCGCACATGCGCTCGCAGCTGGGTGCCACGGCCGATGAAATCAGCTGGGTGCTGACCAGCTACATCGTCGCCATGGCAGTGGCCATGCCGATCACCGGCTGGCTGGCGGACCGGTTTGGTTCGCGCCGGCTGTTCATCTTCTCGGTCGCGGGCTTCGTGCTTTCCTCGATGCTCTGCGGAATGGCCCAGAACATCACCGAAATGGTGCTGTTCCGCGCCCTCCAAGGCGCCACCGGGGCGTTCATTTCGCCGCTCAGCCAGGCCGCGATGATCGATACCAACAAGCCTTCGCGCCAGCCCCAGATGATGGCCCTGTGGGGCATGGGGATCATGATCGGGCCGATCATGGGACCGATCCTGGGCGGCTGGCTGACCGAGAACTGGAACTGGCGCTCGGTGTTCTACGTCAATGTCCCGCTCGGCGCGCTCTCGCTGCTGATCATGCTGGCCGAACTGCCCTCGCGCCCGATCACGCGCCGGCGGTTTGACCTGACCGGCTTCACCCTCGTCGCCCTGGCGCTGACCTCGATCCAGTTGCTGCTCGACCGCGGCAACCACATCGACTGGTACGATTCGCTCGAAGCCTGGGTCTATACGGTGGTGGGGCTATCATCGGCCTGGATGGCAGTGATCCATCTCGTCACCGCGCGCGAGCCGCTGTTCAACCGCCACCTCTTCGCCGATCCCAACTATGTCGTCGCGCTGGTCTTCATGGTGGTGATCGGGGTGGTGATGTTCGCCACCATGGCCCTGCTCCCGCCGATGCTGCAGCAATTGTTCGGGTTTGGCGTGATCGATACCGGCAAGGCGCTGATGCCGCGCGGGGTCGGCACGTTGATCACGATGCAATTGTCGGGCCTGATGATCCGCCGCGGGTTCGATCCGCGCGTGCTGGTCGCCAGCGGGTTCGCCATTGCCGGGCTGTCGCTGTGGGAAATGTCGAGCTGGTCGCTGCAGGTCGACTATGCCCATGTTGCGATGTCGGGCTTTATCCAGGGGATCGGCATGGGGCTGGTGTTCATCCCGCTCAACGCCAGCGCCTTTGCCACGCTGGGCCCGGCGCTGCGCACCGATGGATCGAGCCTGCTCAACCTGTCACGCTCGATCGGATCGTCGATCGGGATTTCGGTGGTGACCGCGCTGATGGCCCGCAACCTGCAGGTAAGCCATTCGGATCTTGGGGCGCACATCAACGGCTCGATCAGCGATCTGGTTGATTTCACCACGATCGACCGCTTCCAGACGTTTGGCGAAGCCGCCCTCAGGATCGTCGATGCCGAGGTCAACCGGCAAGCCGCGATGGTGGCCTATGTCGACAATTTCTACCTGATGATGTGGCTCAGCTTTGCCGCGATCCCGCTGATCGCGACGATGCGCAAGCCCGACCTGCGCCGCGCCGTGCCCGGTGCGGCAGACGACTCCCCGGCCGACCTGCCGCACTGATCACGCCGAGGGGCCTCAGCCCTTCTTGAGGTGGCGGCGGCCCAGCAGTTCGGCGATCTGCACCGCGTTGAGCGCCGCGCCTTTGCGCAGGTTGTCCGACACGCACCACAGCGACAGGCCATTGTCGACCGTGGGATCCTCGCGCACGCGGCTGACGAAGGTGGCGCCATCGCCCACGCATTCGATCGGGGTGACGTATCCCCCGTCCTCGCGCTTGTCGATCAGCATCACGCCGGGCGCCTCGCGCAGCACGTCCATCGCCTGGTCGGCCGAAATCTCGTCCTCGAATTCAAGGTTGATCGATTCCGAATGGCCGACGAACACCGGCACGCGCACGCAGGTGGCATTGACCTTGATCTTGGGGTCGAGGATTTTCTTGGTTTCGACCACCATCTTCCATTCTTCCTTGGTCGAACCATCATCCAGGAAGCTGTCGATGTGCGGGATCACGTTGAAGGCGATCTGCTTGGTGAACTTCTTCGGTTCGGCGGAATCGCCCACAAAGATGTTGCGGCTCTGCTCGAACAGCTCGTCCATGCCGTCCTTGCCCGCGCCGGACACCGACTGATAGGTGCTGACGACCACGCGCTTGATCTTCGCCGCATCGTGCAGCGGCTTCAGCGCCACGACCATCTGCGCGGTCGAGCAGTTGGGATTGGCGATGATCAGCTTCGCCTTGTAACCGTCGATCGCCTCCGGGTTCACTTCAGGCACGATCAGCGGCACGTCGGGGTCCATGCGGTAATAGCTGGAATTGTCGATCACCACACAGCCCGCCGCCGCCGCGCGGGGGCCGTATTCCTTGGCCACGGTGGAGCCGGCGGAAAACAGCGCGATGTCCCAGCCGGTGAAATCGAAATGCTCGATGTTCTTGACCTTGAGCATCTTGCCGGTTTCGCCAAATTCGATCTCGTCACCGGTCGAACGGCCGCTGGCAACGGCCGCCACCTCGTCCACGGGAAATTCGCGCTCGGCCAGCACGTTGAGCATCTCGCGCCCGACATTGCCCGTCGCGCCGACAACCACCACCCGGTAACCCATCGCAATTCTCCGTAAGATCTGAAGCGGCCCTAGCGCGTCACTGCGGCGGCGTCACCCCGTGGCGGGCGAGGAAGGCAAAGATCGTCTCCCACAGGTGGGTGCCGATCTTCGGCCCGCCCACGCGGTGCGTATAGCCGGGATAGAGCATCATCTCGAACGGCACCGCCTCGCCCTGAAGCCGCGCGATCAGAGCCGAGGAGTTCTCGAACACCACGTTGTCATCGGCCATGCCGTGGATCAGCAGCAGCGGATCGCGGATCCTGGCCGCATCGGCCATCGCATCGGCCTTGGCATAGACCTGCGGCTCACGCGTGGGATCGCCCAGATAGCGTTCGGTGTAATGGGTATCGTAAAGCTCCCACTTGGTCACCGGCGCGCCGGCGATCCCGGCGGCATAGAGCCCCTGATCGGCCTCCAGCATCTTGAGCGTCATGTAGCCGCCATAGGACCAGCCATAGGTGGCGATTTTCGACGGATCGACGAAGGGCAGCGACTTGAGGTATTCGGCGCCCGCCTTCTGGTCGGCCACTTCCACGCTGCCCATCGCCCGCCAGATCGCGCTTTCGAATGCCACGCCGCGATTGGCGCTGCCGCGGTTGTCGATCTCGAAGAAGACATAGCCCTTGGCCACGACCGCCTGCTCCAACGCCCCGGCCCAGCCGCGCGTCACGGTCTGCACGTGCGGGCCACCATAGTGCTGGAAGAACACCGGATAACGCTTGCCCGGCTGCATGTCGGGCACGATCATCTTCCAGTGCAGCACGGTGCCATCCGCCGCCGTGACCGTGCCGAACGTCGGCGCGCGGTGGGCCTTGAGATAGGCCGCATAGGGATGCCCCGCATCGAGGCGGTTTTCCTCGACCCAGGCCAGCCGCTTGCCGCTGGTGTCGGCAAGATAGACCTGCGGCGGCTGCACCGGCGACGAGCGCGTGACCAGCAGGGTCTTGCCGCTCTTGTCCATGGTGGCGGCATGGTCCCAGCCCGCTTCGCCCAGCGCGGTGATCCGTTCGGGATGGGCCAGATCGAGCGCATGGACCTGCATCGCCAGCGGATCGTCGCGGTTGGCGAGGAAATAGACCTTGCCCTGCGCCTCATCGACCCCGACCAGCCGCGAGACGGTCCACGCCCCCTTGGTCAATTGCTGCCACTGCCCCTTGGCGAAGCGGTAGAGGTGGCCATAGCCATCGCGTTCGGACCACCACACCAGGCTGCCGTCCTTGAGGAAGCGGTAGTTGTCCGACAGGTTGATCCAGCTGTGGGGCGCGGCCTGTTCGCTGAACAGCACGCTGGCCTTGCCGGTGGCGGGATCCACCGCCAGCATATCAAGCCGGGTCTGGGCGCGGTCCTCACGCTGGACATAGAGCGTCTTGCCATCGGGCGCCCAGTTGACCCGGGCCAGGTAGATGTCCCCCTTTGCCGCTTCGGCGCCCGCTCCCAGATCGACCGTGACCAGCCCCGTGCCATCGGGCTTCATCACATGCAGCGAAACCAGCGCATTGGGCGTTCCCGCCGCCGGATAGCGCTGTTCGAAGGTCTTGGTCCCTTCGGCCCCGATCGCCGCGCGGGTGACCACGCCCACCGGCGCTTCATCAAACCGCTGCACCGCCACCAACCGGTCATCGGGCGACCACCAATAGCCGGTGAAGCGGGCCATTTCCTCCTGCGCCACGAACTCGGCCTCGCCCCAGTGGACGGTTTCGCTGCTTTCCGGCGGCGTGATCGCGCGGGCATCATCCCCCACCTTGCCGACCCACAGCCGCTGGTCGCGCACGAACGAGACGTAGGCCCCCTTGGGGCTGAGCGCCGGGTTGAGTTCATCCGCGCTGGTATCGGTCAGCCGGGTGACCCCGCCGCCAATCCGCGCAAGGAACAGATCGCCATCAAGCGGGACCAGGATCGCCTTGCCATCGGCGGTCCATTCGTAGGTCACGATGCCCTTGAGATCGCCGATCCGCTGGCGTTCGCGCTGCATCTTCTCCGCTTCGGACAGATCCTTGCCCGAACCCAGCTTGAGACTGTCGACCAGCATCGACCATTTGCCCGAATGGCGATCAAAGCCCCACAGGTCATAGCGTTCACGGTCATCTGCGCGGGCGCGCAGCACGGTCAGGTACCGCCCATCGGGCGACAGCTTCACCCCGCGCGGCACCGCCCCGCCCAAGCTGGGGCTGGCAAAGACGCGCTCGAAGCCAAGCGGCGGCACCGCAGCGGTTTCCGGCGCGCTCACCGCAGGTTCCCCGGCATGGGCAGGAACGGCAGCGCACAGCAGCGCGGCAGCGAGCAGGAAGGCAGAGTGACGCATCGCGGGTTTTGGCATGGCAAGGGAATCGGTCCTGAATGGAAAAGGGCGCCCCGACCGTGCCGGGACGCCCTTCTAAGCTGGTTGCGGCGCCAGGCGCCAGAGGGCTTAGCCCTCGGTGCGCACGTCGCGGCGCTCGGCGATGCGAGCGCGCTTGCCGGTGCGGCCGCGCAGGTAATAGAGCTTCGCACGACGCACGACGCCGCGGCGAACCACGGTGATCGATTCGATGTTCGGCGAGTAGA
>JAYSCF010000061.1:0-9645 GCA_041915005.1 Novosphingobium sp. | reverse complement strand
AGCCATTCGCCGGTCAGCAGGTTGCGGCGGCGGTGGGGCAGATCCTCAAGGCTCACGGCTGCACGCTCACGTGGAAAATCGCGACGCATTCCGCCTTGAGCGGGGGCAGCGGCAGCCCGGCATGGGCCAGCCAGCTGCCGGCAAAGCTCTGCGCGCCAGCATCCCACACCGGCGGCAGGTGCGCGGCATGGCCATGTTCGCCGCCCGCGATCCGCAGCAGCTTGACCTGGCACGCCGCGGCATCCGCCAGGAACGGCAGCCGCAGCGGCTGGGGCCGGCGATCAAGCGCCGGGCCGGTGCGCACCGCAAACAGCAGGAATTCATCGTCCCGGCCCTGCGCCTGCCAGATCAGTCCATCGGCCGCCTCGCCGAGCCAGACCCGGCCTTCGTGGAGCAGGCCGCGCCAGTCCTTGTGGAAGGCGATCCACTCGGCCAGCTCGGCGCGGTCGGCCTCGCCCAGCCGGCGCGGATCCAGTTCGACCCCGTAATGTCCGGGCATCGCCACCGCCGCGCGGAAGCCCATCGATTGGGCCCGACCGGTGGCATGGGCGGGGCTGGCGCCGATATGCGATCCCATCACCTCGGGCGGGAGGAACGCAAGGAACCCGCGCTGGATCGGCACGCGGCTGACCGCATCGATATTGTCGCTGGTCCAGAACCGGTGGGTGAAGGCCGCGATCCCGGCATCCGAACGCCCGCCGCCGCCGGCGCAGCTTTCGATTTCCACCCCGGGATGGGCCGCCCGCAGCCGCGCCAGCAGGTCATAGCTGCCACGCACCTGCGCCATGCCGCCCGCCGGGGCGAGATCGCGGTTGTGGTCCCACTTGAGATAGGAGATCGGCAGCTCGGTCAGCAGCGCATCGAGCGCAGCGAACAGGTAATCGCGCACCTCTGCCAGCGCGAGGTTGAGCACCAGCTGGTTGCGCGCGGTGGGCTGGGCCCGCCCCGGCAGGGCCAAGGCCCAGTCGGGATGAGCGCGGTAGAGATCGCTGTCGGGATTGACCATCTCGGGCTCGACCCACAGGCCGAATTCCATGCCAAGGGCCAGCACCTGGTCGGCCAGCGGCTTCAGGCCGTGGGGATACTTGACCGGGTCGGTCGTCCAGTCGCCCAGCCCGGCGGTGTCATCGCCGCGCGCACGGAACCAGCCATCATCGAGGATGAAGCGCTCGATCCCGACCCCGGCGGCAGCCGTGGCCAGGGCCAGGATCCGCTCGGCATCGTGATCGAAATAGCAGGCTTCCCAGCTGTTGAGATGGACCGGACGCGGGCGCATCGCCCCGCCGGGCCAGCCCAGCCGCGCGCGCACCGCGCCATGATGCTGGGCCATTGCGCCATTGCGGCCGCGGGTGGACACCGCCAGGATCGCCTGGGGCGCGGCATGGCTTTCGCCCGGCGCCAGCACAACTTCGCCCGGTTCGATCAGGGCGCCGGCAGAGAGGGTCCAGAACCCTTCGTCATCGCGCTCCACCGCCACGCGGTTGCTGCCCGACCAGGCCAATTGCAGCGCATGGACCAGCCCAGCGTGATGCCCCGCGCCTTCATCCAGCGCAATCACCGCGCCCGGCCCGCCGTGGCCCGAAATCCCGCGTCGCACTTCGCGCTGCCAGGTCTGCTGCGGCATCGGTTCGGTCTGTTCGACCAGTTCGGCATTGTGCCGCCCGCGCCACGAAACGAGCCGCTCGCTGCTGGCGGGAACCGGCAGCAGCGCACTGGCCAGCCAATCGACCGCGACGGGTGCGGCCCCGGTGTTGGTCAGCACCGCATCGAACAGGAACGCCCCGCCCGGCGCAAGCGCGATACGCTGTTCGAGCGTGACGCCTTCCTGCGCATCGTTCAGGCGGATGGTGATCGCATCAGCGCCCTGCACCACTTCGGCCGCGCCGAATACCGGCACCAGCGCCCGCCCATTGCGGCGCAGGCTGACAGCAGCCGGGCCAAACCAGCCGAGCCCGGCCGGCGGCGCGCTCGACAGCGGAACGTCGCCATCGAGCGAGAACGAAGCCGGGGTGCGCGTATCGGCCAGCGCGGCCAGACCCGCGGCATCAACCCGCGCGCCCAGGTGGCGCCACAGCGGCGCCCCGCCCGCGGCCACTTCCAGCACGAGGCTGGCCTCGTCGGTGTGGAGCTGAAGGATCTGAATGGTCATGCCGCTGCCGCGCCTTCGGCGCTGACGCGCCCTTCGCGCACCCACAGCACGGCCAGCGCCGCGGCGAACATGCACACACCCGACAGGGTCAGCACGTTGCGCGGATCATGTCCCATGACATGATCGTAAAAGCCCAGGCCGATGCTCATGAAGCCGAGGTTCAGCTCGCTCATCACGAAAGCGAACAGCAGCATCGGGATGACGATCATCATGTTGAAGATCCCCATGTAGACCCCGGTGCGCTGCGGCGGGATCGTGTTCGAAAGGATCACATAGGGATTGCCCATGATCGATCCCCAGGCGAGCCCGGTGCCGATCGCAGGAACGAACAGCAGCGCCTTGTCGGTGATGTGCGGGATCGCCAGGAAGCCGAGCCCGCCAGCGGCCAGGCACAGCGCATGGAGCGGCCCCGCGCCCCAGCGCTTGGCCAGCGGGACCATGGCAAAGGCGCCGATGAAGGCCACCAGGTTGTAGAACGCAGCCATTTCGCCATTGGTCAGCACCGCGCTGTGGAACGCCGAACTGTGGGCATCGGCCGTGGCATAGACGCTGCGCCCAATGGCGTAGATCACATAGCCCCAATAGCCCGACATCGCGAACCACTGGAACAGGCTCATCACCGCGAGCTTGCGCATCGCGAGCGGCATTTCCTTGATGGCATTGCCGATTTCGGCCAGAGTTGCCCCCAGCCCGGTGGGCTGGGCTTCGATATGGGCGCGCTCGTCGGCCGTCAGCGGCAGTTCGGGCACCCGCAGCACCGACCACAGGATCGTTGCCGCCGACAGCACCGCCCCGAACCAGAATACCGCGCGGGTGGTATAGGGGATGTGGTGGGCATCGACCCAATCCTGGTTCATCCCCAGCCAGACCAGCAGCGACGGGGTGAGAAACGCCAGGCACTGGGCCAGCCCGGTAAAGGCGCTCTGGGTCAGGAACCCGGTCTGGCGCTGATCGGGGTTGAGCCGGTCAGAGACATAGGCCCGATAGGGTTCCATCGTGATGTTGTTGCCCGCATCGAGCACCCACAGCAGCGACACCGCCATCAGGATCGAGGCCGCCAGCGGCATGGTGAACAGCCCGATCGCGCAGAGCAGCGCGCCGAACAGGAAATAGGGCGTGCGCCGCCCCCACTTGCCGTGGGTGCGATCGCTCAGCGCACCGATCAGCGGCTGGATCACCAGGCCCGTGATCGGCCCGGCCAGCTGCAGGATCGGCAACTGCGATTCGTCGGCACCGAGATAGGAATAGATCGGGCCCATGTTGCCCTGCTGCAGCCCGAAGCTGAACTGCAGGCCCAGGAAGCCGAGGTTCATTTCAAGGATTCGGGCCAGCGAAAGCCGAGGACGCATCCTGGTTCCGATTGCCGCATTGCTTGCGCCTGCCTGTGCCATGAACGCTCTCCCCGGCCCGCGGCCGTCTATCGTTGTGAGGTAACTCTAAGGCCAATCGGCCAAACTTGCAACAATCGATTGCAATGGCGGAAATCCGTGCCCGTTGCGGCACGGAATCGGCCCTATTCGTCGGCCTCCAGCGCCAGCAGGGCAAAGCTCGCAAGCCAGTGTTCGCCCATGTAGTCATCGGCCAGATGCGGCAGGGCGGCATCCAGATGGCGCTGCGCGCTGTCGCGGGCCGGGCCGATCGCGGCATGCCCCGCCGGCAGCGCCGCGGCGATGCTGCGCCAGCACCACGCGCGCGACAGGTTGAGCCCGTCGAGATGGGCGATCTTGCCATCGCTGCGATCCGAAACGGTGGCAGGCGTGAACAAGGTTTGCGGCGCGCCATCGGCGCAGTCCGGCAGGAAGCCGTCGAACCAGTCGGCAAAGCCGTGGCCCAGCACGCGGCTCATCAGCAGGGCTTCGGTCAGCGCCGAGGAGAGGAATTCATCCCCGCCCGGCTCCCACGCCTGGCAGGCACGATCCTGGCCGAACCAGCCGTGCGCCTTGTCCGCGATCAGCGCCGCCAGCGCGAGGTCGCGGCGCAGCGCCCAGTCATGCGCCAGGGTCAGCGCAAAGGCCGAGGAATAGTGCGTGCCCACCCGGATCGGATAGGTCTGCTTGGGCAGGAAATCATGGAACCGCGCAGCAAAGGCCGCGGCAAAGGCATCGGCATGGCCGCTCCACGGGGCATCGTGGGCCTGCATCTCGTCATGCAGCGCCAGCGCCCAGCCCCAGCCATAGGGCCGTTCGAACCCGCGCGCCGAAGGGCGGGCGAGATAGGCCGTCTCGACCGCGAAATTGTCTGCCGTCAGCATCCGCGCGGCATGGGCGCGCACAGCCTCGGCCTCGGGCAGGTCGGGAAACAGCCGGGCAAAGCGCAGCACCTGCCAGGTGCCGTGCAGGCACGAATGCCAATCGAAACTGCCGTGGAAGATCGGGTGCAGCACGTGGGGTTCGGCCGCGTCCTCCGGCCCGTCCAGCACGTGATCGAGCTTGTGCGGATATTCGCGGGTCAGGTGGCCCAGGGTCAGCGCCATGCAGCGCGCGGCAAAGGCAGGATCAAGTTTGGTCATCTAAACGCCAGGAACCAGAGGAGAGCAATATTGACCACCAGCAGCGGCAGCGCGGTCGGTACCTGCGCCTTGACCACCGCGTTGCGGTCCTTGAGATCGAGCAGGGCTGCGGGCACCACGTTGAAATTGGCGGCCATCGGGGTCATCAGCGTGCCGCAGAAGCCCGCCAGCATCCCGATCGCGGCGACCACCGCGGGATCGCCGTGGTATTGATGGATCAGCAACGGCAGCCCGATCGCCGTCGCGATCACCGGGAAGGCGGCAAAGGCATTGCCCATCACCATGGTGAACACCGCCATGCCCAGTCCATAGGCCAGCACCGCCCCTAGCCGGCTGCCATCGGGAATGATCGCAGCGGCCAATTGGCCAACGACTTCGCCCACCCCGGCCAGGGCAAACACCGCCCCCAGGCTGGCGAGCATCTGCGGCAGCACCGCCGCCCAGCCAACCGCATCCATCAACCGGCGGCCTTCCTCAAGCGGCTGGCTGGCGCGCGGGCGCAGCCAGACCATGCCCAGCGCCAACGCTGCAATCACCCCCAGCGCCAGGCTGACCAGCGTAGCCTGCTTGGGATCGACCAGCCCGGGCCAATGCTTGAACCCCAGCGTCCCGGCAAGCGCCACCGCCGGGATCACCAGCGCCAGCGCGAACAGGCCGTTGCCCGCCTGCGGCGCGGCTGCCGTGGCAGTGGGCGCAGTGCCGCGCCCCAATCCCTTGATCGCCGCAATGCCCACCAGCGCCAGCACCAGCAGGCCATTGCCGAAATCGCCCAGCCGGTCGCCCGCCAGCATCGACACCGCCAGCAGCCCCCAGAACGCGGCATTGGCCAGCCGCTTGGGATTGCTGGCATCGCGCGCCGACAGCATGGCAAAGGCGGCAAAGACCAGCCCGGCGAGGACATAGACCTGCGCCAATCCGATCATCGCCGGCGCGCTCATCGCAGCCCCGCTCATGCCCGCCTCCGCGCATAGAGCCACAGCCGCAGCGAATGGATCGCAAAGGCGGCCACTGCGCTCGGGATCGCCCAGACCGACAGATCGAACGGGGCAAGCTCGATCCCCTGCTGTTCGAGAAAGCCCTTCATCAGCAGGATCGAACCGATCGCGATGAAGATGTCCTCGCCAAAGAACAGACCGATGTTGTCGGTCGCGGCGGCCAACGCGCGCACCTCTTCGGCCTCGGCCGGGGTCGCGGGCATGGCGGCCGCCTCGGCCATCGGGGCCAGCAGCGGACGCACGGTCTGGGCGTGGCCGGCGACCGAGGTCAGCCCCAGCGCCGCGGTCAATTGCCGCAGCAGCAGGTAGCCCACCAGCAGGCGCGGCAGGGTTGCCCCCTTCATCGCCGCGACCGCCGCGCGGGCGCGGTCTTGGAGGCCATACCGCTCCAGCAGCCCGATCACCGGCAGCACGATCCATATGACCGAGACATAGCGCGTATCGTTGAACGCCTTGCCGAAAGCGGAAATGATCGCATGCAGGTCCATCCCCGCGGCCAGCCCGGTCACGGCGGCAGCCGTCACCACCACCAGCAGCGGATTGAAGCGCAGCACGAAGCCCGCCACCATCACCGCGATCCCTGAAAGCACCAGCATGGTCATGGCGCGCCATAGCCTCCGCCGCCCGGGGTTTCGATTTCCATCACGTCGCCCGCCGCCACCGCAACGCTCGCCGTGGAATCAAGAACCTCAACTTCACCTGAGGTTTTGTGCAAGCGATTGACTCCTAAGGCCCCCGGCTGCCCGCCCGCAAGGCCAAACGGCGCGACATGGCGGCGGTTGGACAGAATCCCCGCCTGCATCGGTTCGAGAAAGCGGATCCGCCGCACCGCGCCATCGCCGCCGTGCCAGGTGCCCTTCCCGCCCGATCCGTGGCGGATCGCAAATTCTTCGAGCAGCACCGGGAACCGCGTTTCCAGCACTTCGGGATCGGTCAGCCGGCTGTTGGTCATATGGGTCTGGACCGCGCTGGCGCCCGCGAAGCCCGGCCCCGCGCCCGATCCCCCGGCGATGGTTTCGTAATATTGGTAGCACTCGGTCCCGAAGGTGAAATTGTTCATCGTCCCCTGCGCGGCAGCCATTGCCCCGAAGGCCCCGAACAGGGCGTCGGTCACCGCCTGGCTGGTCTCGACATTGCCGGCCACCACGGCGGCGGGATGGCGCGGGCGCAGCATCGAGCCTTCGGGCACGCGGATCGTCACCGGGGCCAGGCAGCCCTCGTTCATCGGGATCTGTTCATCGATCATGGTGCGCAGCACATACATCACCGCCGCCCGCACGACCGAGAACGGCGCGTTGAAATTGCCCGGCAACTGATCGCTGGTCCCGGCAAAGTCGATGGTGACATGGCGCGCCGCGCGATCGACTCTGACCGCCACCGCGATCTTGGCACCGTTGTCCATCGCGTAATGGAAGGCGCCATCATCGAGCCGGGCGACCAGCCGCCGCACCGCTTCCTCGGCATTGGCATGGACATGGCCCATATAGGCCGCCACCACATCGCGCCCGTGTTCGGCGCAGGCCGTATGCAGCCCCGTTGCGCCGCGGGTGCAGGCGGCCAGCTGGGCGGCCAGATCGGCCACGTTCTGATCGATCGCACGGGCAGGCCAGGGCCCGCCACCCAGCAGCGCGCGGATCTCGGCCTCGCAAAAGCGGCCTTCGTCGACCAGCAGGACATTGTCGAGCAGCACGCCTTCCTCGTCGATGCTGCGGCTCCCCGGCGGCATCGATCCCGGCGCGATCCCGCCGACATCGGCATGATGCCCGCGCGCGGCAACGAAGAAACTCGGCGCATCGTCATCACCTTCGGCGAACACCGGCATGACCACGGTAATATCGGGCAGGTGCGTGCCCCCGGCATAGGGCGCGTTGAGCACATAGGCATCGCCGCGCCGGATGCCGCGGCCATCACGGCCGCCCCCGCGCGCGGCCAGGATCGCGCCGACGCTTTCGCCCATCGAGCCCAGATGCACCGGCATGTGCGGGGCATTGGCCACCAGCCGCCCGGCCGCATCGAACAGCGCGCAGGAGAAATCGAGCCGCTCGCGGATGTTGACCGAGCTGGCGCTGCGGGCCAGCGCGCTGCCCATTTCCTCGGCAATCGCCATGAACAGGCCGTTGAACACCTCGAGCCGGATCGGATCGGCCTCGGCCCCGCCTGCCGCCGCCTGCGCACGCGGCGCATGGCGGGTCAGCCGCAGCGTGCCGTCCTGGTCAACCGCCACCTGCCAGCCCGGTTCGACCACGGTGGTTGCCAGGGCATCGATCACGATCAACGGTCCGACCGCGGTGAACCCGGCGGCGAGCGCGGCGCGGTCATGGACCGGCACGGTCAGCGCGGCGCCATCCAGATAGCACGGCGCCGTGCCCAGCGGCGGCGCGCTGGTTTCCGGCAGGGGCCAGCGCAGCTGGGCGGCGCCGACATCCTCGGCCACGGCCTCGACCCGCACCCGATCAATCACCAGCGCCCCGCTGCCGGCATAGCCGAATTCGGCCAGGTGCGCGGCTTCGAACGCGGCCGCAAGATCGTCGGCGGGGGCCGGCTCAAGCTCGATCGCGTTTTCCGATCCTTCGCGCCGCACGAACAATCGCGCCTCGATCCGGCTTGGCGCCAGGCCCAACTGGGCCTCGGCCTCATCTGCCAGGCGGGCGCGCAGGCGTTCGACCGCAAGCTCCACCCCCGGCTGCAAGGCCAGGCCAAGCCCCGCCTCGCGCACCGCCGCCTCGCTGGCCAGGCCCATGCCATAGGCCGAAAGCACCCCGGCCAGCGGATGGATCAGCACCGTGTCGATCCCCAGCGCATCGGCCACCAGACAGGCATGCTGCCCGCCCGCCCCGCCGAACGAGGTCAGCGCGCAGGCGGTCACATCGTGGCCGCGGGCGACCGAGATCTGCTTGATCGCATGGGCCATATTGGCCACCGCAATACGGATGAAGCCTTCAGCCAGCGCCTCGGGCGCCATCGCCCGCCCGGTCTCGGCGGCAACTTCAGCGGCCAGGGCGGCAAACTTTTCCGCAACCACTGCGCGGTCGATCGGCTGATCGCCGGCGGGGCCGAACAGATGGGGGAAGTGATCGGGCACGATCTTGCCCAGCATCACGTTGCAGTCGGTCACCGTCAGCGGCCCGCCGCGCCGATAGCAGGCCGGCCCTGGCACGGCGCCGGCACTTTCCGGCCCCACCACCAGCCGCCCGGCATCGAGCCGGCACAGCGATCCGCCGCCCGCGGCCACGGTGTGGATCCGCATCATCGCCGTCGCGATGCGCACCCCGGCCACCCGGGTTTCGCTATCGCGCTCGTAATGACCGGCATAGTGGCTGACATCGGTCGAGGTGCCCCCCATGTCGAAGCCGATCACCCGCGCCGCGCCGGAAAATTCGGCCGTGCGGGCCATGCCGACGATCCCGCCCGCCGGACCGGACAGGATCGCGTCCTTGCCGTGAAACCGGCTGCCTTCGATCAACCCGCCCGAGCTTTGCATGAACAGCGGGCGGATATGCCCGCCCAGCTCACCCGAAAACTGATCGACATAACGCCGCAGCACCGGCGAGAGATAGGCATCGACCAGCGTGGTATCGCCGCGCGGCACCAGCTTGATCAGCGGAGCGAGCTGATGGCTGACCGAAATCTGGGTGAACCCGGCCTGGCGCGCCAGCAGCTCCAGCCGGGCCTCGTGCGCCGGATAGCGCCAGCCGTGCATCAGCACGATCGCGATCGAGGTCAGCCCATCGGCCACCGCGCCGCGAAACGCGGCCAGCGCCGCTGCTTCATCCAGCGGGGTTTCAACCGTGCCATCGGCCATGACCCGCTCGGCAATTTCGATCACCCGCGCATGGGGCGGCTCGGGCAGGACGATTTCACGCACGAACAGTTCGGGCCGGTCTTGCGTGCCGATCCGCAGCGCGTCGCCAAACCCGCGCGTGATTGCCAGCACGGCCGGCTCGCCCTTGCGTTCCAGCAGGGCGTTGGTGGCAACCGTGGTGCCCATCCGC
>JAYSCF010000060.1:0-9782 GCA_041915005.1 Novosphingobium sp. | reverse complement strand
GCCAGAAGACCGCCGCGCGTTGATTCCCGTGGGCCCTAGCAAATGTCAGCGTCGCCGAAATCGGAATTCCTGCGCGCCATCCATGAGCGCGGCTTCGTCCACCAGATAACCGACATCGAGGCGCTCGACCGGCGCCTCATGTCCGGCCCCACCCCGGCCTATATCGGCTTCGACTGCACCGCCGACAGCCTCCATGTCGGCAGCCTGGTGCAGATCATGATCCTGCGCTGGCTGCAGCGCACCGGCCACAAGCCGGTCGTCCTGATGGGCGGCGGCACGACCAAGGTCGGCGACCCGTCAGGCCGCGACGAAAGCCGCAAGCTGCTGTCCGACGAGGACATCGCGCGCAACATGGAGGGGATCAAGCGCGTCTTCGCGCAGTTCCTCGCCTTCGGCGACGGCAAGACCGACGCCATCATGCCGAACAACGCGACCTGGCTCGACACGCTGCTCTACGTGCCGCTGCTGCGCGAGATCGGCCGGCATTTCTCCGTCAACCGCATGCTCACGATGGACTCGGTGCGGCTGCGGCTCGAGCGCGAACAGCCGCTGACCTTCCTCGAATTCAACTACATGATCCTGCAGGCCTATGACTTCCGCGAACTGGCGCTGCGCCATGGCTGCCGCCTGCAGATGGGCGGATCGGATCAGTGGGGTAATATCGTCAACGGGATCGAGCTGACCCGCCGGATGGAGGCCAAGGAACTGTTCGGGCTCACCACCCCGCTGCTGACCACGGCGGATGGCGCCAAGATGGGCAAGACCGCCGCGGGCGCGGTGTGGCTGAACGAAGAACAGCTGCCGGCCTATGACTTCTGGCAATACTGGCGCAACGCCGATGACCGCGACGTGGGCAAGTTCCTGCGCCTGTTCACCGACCTGCCGCTGGACGAAATCGCCCGGCTGGAAGCCCTGCAGGGCAACGAGATCAACGCCGCCAAGGTGGTGCTCGCGAACGAAGTGACCCGGCTGTGCCGCGGCGAAGACGCCGCCAAGGCCGCCGAGGCCACCGCCTCTGCCACTTTCGCGGGCGGCGGCGTCGGTGCGGACCTGCCGGTCCTCGCCCTGCCCGCCGAAGGTCTGGGGATCATCGATGCGCTGGTCGGGATCGGCTTTGCCGCGAGCCGGGGTGAGGCCAAGCGCCTGATCGCAGGGGGCGGCGCACGGGTCGATGGCGAGGCCGTGGGCGATGACACCTTCCACATCGCGGGCGGCGCCGAAGTGCGGATCTCCTCGGGCAAAAAAAAGCACGGCGTGCTGCGTCCGAACTGACCTGCGCCGAGGTTCGCCCCCGGTTTACCCAATGTTTGCCTTTGTCCTCCATCATGGCTGCGGCTGTGAACGAACTGGAGGCAAGGCGGCACAATGGCAGCGGGAGCACAACTCTCCGTAACGGATCTACGCCGGGCGACCCGTCATCCCGTCGATCACAAGGTGATCGGGGAGCACCGCCTGCTCGGCGATGTGATGCTGCACGTGGTCAACCTTTCCGCGCACGGCTTCATGACGCAAGGGCCGCTTGCCATCGGGCGCGGCGAACGCGTGACGATCCGCCTGCCCGAAATCGGCCGGATCGAAGCCCACATGATCTGGACCAGCGAAGACCGCGCCGGCTTTCAGTTCGAACGGATCATCCGGCTTGACGATTTCATGCGCATGATCAACGCGCTGCAGCCCAACGCGCGGCTGCGGCTGCGCCGCTAGGCCGGCCGCCAGCGACAAAAGCTGGATTATCACCGCGACAATTTTCTGACTGCTTGGCAAGCCGCTCGCCCGCTGCCATGCAATCAGGGTGTCTGATGTTCCTCACCCGCTCAAGCTGCGCGATTATCGCCTGATCTGGCTCACCCGGTTCGTTTCGGTCAACGCCACCACGGCGATCGTGGTGGTGATCGGCGCGCAAACCTATCGCATTGCTCGCCTGGCCCACGGCATGTCGCCCAAGGAAGCGGCCTTCATGCTCGGCCTGCTCGGGCTGGCGCAGTTCATCCCCTTCCTGCTGCTGACCCCGCTGGCGGGCCTGGTTGCCGACCGGCTCGATCGGCGTTTCGTGGCCGCGGCCTCGACCGCGATCGATCTTGCCATCGCGCTGATCCTCGCGCTCGCCAATGCGCGGGGCTTCATCAGCCTGCCCCTGCTGTTTTCGCTGGCGGCGGCCCACGGCGCCGCGCGGGTGTTCATCGGCCCGTCGGTCAGCGCGATCGTGCCCAACGTGGTTCCCGCCGCGCAGCTGCCCAAGGCCATCGCGATCAGCTCGATCGCCTGGCAAAGCGCCTCGGTGATCGGGCCGTCGCTGGCGGGCTTCCTGCTCGCGCGCGATCCCGCCCTGCCCTATTGGTATGCCAGCGTGCTGCTGGTGATCGCCATCGGCTGTGTCCTGCGCATCCACCCGATCCCGCGCCCGCCGGTCAGCAACCTGCACCCGCTGCGCCAGATCGCCGAAGGGGCCGGGTTCGTGTGGCACGAACGCTTCCTGCTGGGCTGCGTCACGCTGGATCTGTTTGCCGTGCTGCTGGGCGGGGCCACCGCGATGCTGCCCGCCTTTGCCTATGACGTGCTGCACGTCGGCGATGAAGGCCTGGGCCTGATGCGTGCGGCGCCCGGGCTTGGCGCAGCGCTGGTCGCGCTATGGCTTGGCTTCGCGCCGCTGGCCCGCAACGTTGGCCCCAAGATGCTCTGGGCGGTCGTCGTCTATGGCTTTGCCACGCTGGTTTTCGGCCTGTCGACCAGTTTCCCCCTGTCGCTGGCGATGCTCGCCGTGCTGGGGGCTTCGGATCAGGTTTCGGTGTTCATCCGCAACACCCTGGTCCAGCTCAATACGCCCGATGACAAGCGCGGGCGGGTTTCCTCGATCTCCGGGCTTGCGATCTCGGCCTCGAACGAGCTGGGCGAAATGCAGTCGGGCCTTGCCGCGGCACTGCTCGGCCCGATCGGCGCGGTTGCGCTTGGCGGCGCCGGAGCTATCCTGATAACCGCGATCTGGACCATCATATTCCCCGAGCTGCGCAAGGCGACCACGTTCGCGCCGCAATATCGTCAGAAGGAACCGTCCCATGAAGGCTGACAGCATTCTCGCCACGATCGGCAACACGCCGCATATCCGCCTCTCGCGCCTGTTTCCCAACCATGAAGTGTGGGTCAAGGCCGAGCGCGCCAATCCCGGCGGCTCGATCAAGGACCGCATCGGCCTGGCCATGATCGAAGCGGCCGAGGCTGATGGCAGCCTCAAGCCTGGCGGCACGATCATCGAGCCGACGAGCGGCAACACCGGGATCGGTCTGGCCATGGCGGCCGCGGTCAAGGGCTACAAGCTGGTGCTGGTCATGCCCGAATCGATGTCGGTCGAACGCCGCCGCCTGATGCTGGCCTATGGCGCGACCTTTGACCTTACCCCGCGCGAAAAGGGCATGAAGGGCGCAATCGAACGCGCCCACGAACTCGTTGCCTCCACCCCCGGCGCGTGGATGCCGCAGCAGTTCGAAAACCCGGCCAACATCGCGGTTCACGTGCGCACCACCGCGCAGGAAATCCTTGCCGATTTTGCCGACACCCCGATTGATGCATTGATCACTGGGGTTGGCACCGGCGGCCACCTCACCGGCTGCGCTGAAGCGCTCAAGGCCAAGTGGCCGGCGATGAAGGCCTATGCCGTGGAACCCACGCTTTCGCCGGTCATCTCGGGCGGGCAGCCCTCGCCCCACCCGATCCAGGGCATCGGCGCGGGCTTTATCCCGGCCAACCTCCACACCCAGTCGATTGACGGTGCGATCCAGGTCGATCCTGCCGATGCCAAGGACATGGCCCGCCGCTGCGCCGCCGAAGAAGGCATGCTGGTAGGCATCAGTTCGGGCGCGACGCTGGCCGCCATCGCCCAGAAGCTCAAGGAACTGCCCGCTGGCAGCCGCGTGCTGGGCTTCAATTACGACACCGGCGAACGCTATCTCTCGGTGCCGGATTTCCTGCCCGAATGAGCACGCTCGAACGCGTCGCCTATACCGATCGCGGCACCGCGCTGACCGGGTGGCTGGCCCGCCCGGCCAGCGCGGCCCGCGGCGCGGTGGTCGTGTTCCCGACCATCGCCAACGTGCTGCCGGCCATCGAGCGCCGCGCGGCGATGCTGGCACAGCAGGGCTTTGTTGCGCTGATCGCGGACTTCTACGGCGCACCAGTTGATAGCTTCGATGCCTCGCGCCCCTTGGCAGAGGCCTTGCGCCGCGATGTCGATCACTACCGCGCCCGGCTTGGTGCAGCCGTTTCCGCGCTGCGGGAACACGAAGCCGCCCAGGGCTTGGCGCTTGCCGCCATCGGGTTTTGCATGGGCGGGCAAGCCGTACTCGAACTCGCCCGCGCGGGCGAAGACCTCGCGCTTGTCGCCAGCTTCCACGGCCTGCTCGATACCCAGCGGCCTGCCAGCGCGCCGATCAAGCCGCGCATCCTCGTCTGCCACGGCGATGCCGACCCGATGGTCCCGCGCACCCAGGTCATGGCTTTCTGGGAGGAAATGGACGGCGCCCAGGCCGACTGGCATTTCCACGCCTATGCCAAGGTCAGGCACGGCTTTACCGATCCCGCCAGCGACACGCGCGGCATGGCCGCCGTCGCCTATGATCGCAGCGCCGACCGCCAATCCTGGGCCGCGCTGACCGCCATGCTGGACGAGATCTTTCCCGCCGGTTGACCTGCCGCGAAGCCCGCCCGGCCTGATCAGGCCGTGGCGAAGGCTTCGATCGGAAGCGCCATCATCGCTTCGCTGCCAGACTCGATCTTGCGGCGCAGCGCGCCCGCATCGGGGGTAAAGCGCTCGCCATAATAGCGCGCCGTGGTGAGCTTTGCCTCGTAGAAGGCCGTGTCGGTCGTCCCACCGGCCAGCGCGTCCACCGCCACCGCGCCCATCCGCAGCCACATAAGGCCCAGCGCGACCACGCCCATGATGTGCATGTAATGATAGGCGCCCGCCCCGATGTTGTTCGGGTTGGTCATGCCATTGGCCATGAACCACATCGTTGCGGCCTTGAGTTCGCCGTTGGCCTTTTCAACCTGCCCGGCCAGCGCGGCCAGTTCGGGCCTGGCCTTTGCGGCGGCGCATTCCTTGTCGACCTCGGCGAAGAACGCCTGGATCGCGCGGCCGCCGTTTGCGGCCAGCTTGCGGCCAACCAGGTCCATCGCCTGGACGCCATTGGCGCCTTCATAGATCTGGGCAATGCGGGCATCGCGGACGAACTGGCTCATGCCCCATTCCTCGATGTAGCCGTGCCCGCCGAACACCTGCTGCATGGCGACGCAGGTTTCGAAACCCTTGTCGGTGCCATAGCCCTTGAGCACCGGGGTCAACAGGCTGATCATCTCGTCGGCGGCCTGACGCTCTTCCTCGCTCGCCGCCATGTGGGTCAGATCGACCAGCAGCCCGCCCCACAGGTAGAACGCGCGCATCCCTTCGGTGAAGGCCTTGGCATCCATCAGCATGCGGCGCACGTCGGGATGGACGAACAGCACGTCGGCCTTTTCCTGCGGCTCGGCCGGACCGGTCAGCGCGCGGCCCTGGCGGCGTTCCTGGGCATATTTGACCGCATTCTGATAGGCCACTTCGGCCTGGGCCAGCCCCTGGATCGACACGCCCAGGCGCGCTGCGTTCATCATGATGAACATCGCGGCCAGGCCCTTGTTCTCTTCGCCCACGATCCAGCCTTGCGCCCCGTCGTAATTCATCACGCAGGTGGCGTTGCCGTGGATGCCCATCTTGTGCTCGATAGCCCCGCACGACACGGCATTGGCCGCGCCCAGCGAGCCATCGTCATTGACCAGAATCTTGGGCACGATGAACAGCGAAATGCCCTTGCTGCTTTCCGGCGCGCCCGGGGTCTTGGCCAGGACCAGGTGGACGATGTTGTCGGTCAGGTCGTGATCGCCCGCCGAAATGAAGATCTTGGTGCCGGTGATCGCATAGGAACCATCGGCCTGCGGCACGGCGCGGGTGCGGATCTGCCCCAGATCGGTGCCGCAATGCGGTTCGGTGAGGTTCATCGTGCCGAGCCATTCGTTCGACACCATCTTGGCCAGATACTTGGCCTGGAGTTCGGGCGATGCCTTGGCGATGATCGCCGAAACCGCACCGTTGGTCAGCCCCGGATACATCCCGAAGGCATGGTTCGCCGTGGCGACGAATTCCTCGACCACGAAGCCCAGCAGGTGCGGCATGCCCTGCCCGCCATATTCGACCGGCGACGACAGCGTGCCCCACCCGCTTTCGCGATACTTGGCAAAGGCTTCCTTGAACCCCTTGGGCGTCGACACGGTGCCACCGGCGTTGCGCCGGCAGCCTTCCTGATCGCCCGACTGGTTGAGCGGCGCCAGCACTTCGGCGGCGAACTTGCCGCATTCCTCGACCACGGTATCGACCAGATCGCTGCTCGCCTCGGCAAAGCCGGGCAGATGCGCATAGCCATCGATCCCCAGCACTTCGTTGATGACAAAACGAACGTCGCGCGTGGGCGCCTTGTAGATCGGCATGAAATGAGCTCGCAGACTAGAGTTGCAATTGAGGGAGAAACTTAACCGACGTTTTCGACCAGCGAAATGAAATCGGTCAATTCCTTGATCGCGGCATCGATATCGTCGCGCTGTTCGGTCAGGCGGGCGACCTTTTCGCGGCAGCGCTCGACCGTGACCTTGCGCTGGCGCGAACGCCCGTCACCCAGGTCATAGAGGTCGATCATTTCCTTGATCTCGGTCAGGCTGAAACCGACGTTCTTGGCCCGCATGATCCAGGCCAGCCGCGCACGATCGCGCTTGGAATAGATCCGCGACAGCCCCACCCGCGAGGGGAAGATCAACCCCTCGTCCTCGTAAAAGCGCAGCGCGCGCGCGGTCACGGCGAATTCGGCGGTCAGGTCCGAGATCGTGAACTGTTCGCGCTGAAGCGCATCGGGGCGATCGAGATGAGCGCCATCGTGCGACGCGGGATTGGTGGCGCCAAGCTGTTCCATGCGCCGTTGACTAACTTACCTTTACGTAAGCGTCAATCAGCGATCCGCACCAGTGCATCGCCATCAAGGCGGCGATAGAAGCAGGTTTGCGCGCCCGTATGGCAGGCCGGCCCGGCAGGTTCGACCAGCATCACCAGGGCATCCTGATCGCAGTCCACCCGCATCTCGCGCACCCGCAGGACATGGCCCGAACTTTCGCCCTTCATCCACAGCCGCCCGCGCGAGCGCGAGTGGAAATGGGCCAGCCCCGTCTCGCGGGTCTTGGCCAGCGCCTCGGCATCCATGAACGCCACCATCAGGATTTCGCGCGTGGCTGCATCAACCGCGATGGCGGTAAGCAGACCATTGGCATCGAACCGGGGCAGGAAGGCAGTGCCCAGTTCGCGCTGGGCGGCGTCGATTTCAGTCATGCTGCCCTTTGTTGCAAGATAACCACATATGTCGACCAAAAACTGCGCATGCGCGCCTTGCCGCTTCCAATCGGGCGGCGTTTGGCGGATTTACCGGCTTGCGGAAACACCGCCTGTCGGACCGGGATGCCCCAAAGGCATCCATTGGCCCAGGTTCAGGGAAAAACAGTCCAAAAATGGACAACCGCATGAGGGATTGGGCCGGCGATCGCAAAGATCGCTTTACGCGAAAGCGCGGCCCACGAGTTTCGTCACGAGGGCGCTCGGAATTTCGGTTCCGGGCGTCTTTGTTTTCAGACCAGGTCGAGCGCCTCATCCAGCACTCTGGCGCAGCATGCGATTCGCACTTCACGCGCCCCGGCCCGCTTGAGCGCGTTCACGCAGGCCTCGCTGGTCGCGCCGCTGGTCAGCACGTCATCGACCAGCACGATCCGCGCGCCTTTGAGCGCATCCCCCCGTTTCGGGTTGACCGCGATGGCCCCGGCCAGCGCGCGCAGCCGCGCCTTGCGCCCCATGCCGCCCAGCATCGGCGTGGCTTTGCGCCGGACCAGCCCATCAACCACCACCCGGCCCTGCCGCGCCCGCGCCAGCTCCTGCGCGAGCAGCGCAGACTGGTTGAACCCGCGCCGCCACAGCCTCCAGCGGTGCAGCGGCACCGGCACGAAAATCCAACCGCTGCCGACCTGCTCGGGCATCCGCGCCGCGATCAACCGCGCCAGCAGCCCGGCCAGCGCAATCCGGCGCCCGTGCTTGAAGGCCAGAACCAGCTTGCGCGAGGCATCGTTATAGAGCGTTCCGGCCGCGATCCCGTCATGGCTGGGCGGATCGGCAAGGCAGGGCGCACACAGCGCATCGCCCCCGGCCAGCTCGGGCGGGAATGGCCGCTGGCACGCCGCACAGCACGGCTCCCCCGGGATCGCCAGCTCCCCCCAGCACGCGCCGCACAGCCCGGTCTGCACCGCCAGCCCCGCCCCGCACAGCGGACAGCGCGGCGGGAAAACCAGATCGACGATCGGCGCGAGAACAGCGGGAACCTGCATCTGCCTGCGGGTATCGCTTGCGCCGCCGCCGCGCGCAAGGCACTGGCAGCGCCATGACCGCTTCGGCCCCGCCCCTGATCTTTGCCCCGGCCCGGCGCGCCGCCGCGCGCCAACGCGCGATCCGCCTGCAAAAGGCGCCGGATGCAGCGCGCTACCTGATCGACGACATGGTCGAAGACGTGCTCGAACGGCTGGCCTTCGTGCGCCATGCACCGCAGCGGGCGCTGGTGGTGGGCGACTGGACCGGCGCGCTGGCCGCGCAGCTGCGCGCGCAAGGCTGCGCCGTGACCGAGGCCGATCCCGCCACCGGCTTTGACGAAGAACGCCCCTACCCCGAAACCGGGTTTGACCTGATCGCCAGCCTTGCCACGCTCGATACGGTCAACGACCTGCCGGGAGCACTGATCCACCTGCGCGGAGCGCTGGCCCCGGGCGGATTGGCAATTGCCAGCTTCATCGGCGCGGGCAGCCTTGAACAGCTGCGCAGCGCCATGCTCGCCGCCGATGGCGAACGCCCTGCCCCGCGCCTGCACCCCGCTATTGACGTGCGCGCGGGTGGGCAATTGCTCCAGCGTGCCGGCTGGGCGCAGCCGGTGGTCGACAGCCGCAGCCTTGAGGTGCGCTTTTCCAGCCTGGCCAGCCTGATTGCAGACCTGCGCGCGCAGGGGCTTGGCAATGTGCTGGCCCGGTCCGGCCCGCCGCTGGGCAAGGCCGCGCTGGCGCGCGCGGCCGCGGCCTTTGGCGCGCGCAGGCTCGAACGCTTCGAAATCGTGACCCTGTCGGGCTGGAAGCGTTAAGCCCCCAGCGCCGCCTGGGCCGCCGCCAGCCGCGCGATCGGCACCCGGAACGGCGAGGCGCTGACATAGTCGAGGCCGACCTTTTCGCAGAACGCGATCGAGGCCGGATCGCCGCCATGTTCGCCGCAGATGCCGAGCTTGAGGCCGCTGCGCGCCGCACGGCCGCGTTCTGCCGCCATGCTCACCAGCTGGCCGACACCGTCCACGTCGATGCTGACGAACGGATCCTTCGGCAGCACGCCCTTGTCCACGTATGCGGACAGGAACTTGCCCGCGTCGTCGCGGCTGATGCCGAGCGTCGTCTGCGTGAGGTCGTTGGTACCGAACGAGAAGAACTCGGCAGTTCCGGCGATCTCGCCCGCCATCAGCGCCGCGCGGGGCAGCTCGATCATCGTGCCGACGAGGTAGTCGAGGCGCTTGCCCTTGTCCGCAAACACGGCTTCGGCAGCCTTGTCGACCACGGCCTTCATCAGCTCGAACTCGCGCGTCGTCATCACGAGCGGGATCATGATTTCCGGAACCACGGCTTCACCCGTCTCGTCTGCCACGACC
>JAYSCF010000059.1:0-9833 GCA_041915005.1 Novosphingobium sp. | reverse complement strand
AGTGCCACCTCAACACCTGCCCGGTTGGCGTTGCCACCCAGGATCCGGTGCTGCGTGCGCGCTTCACCGGCCAGCCGGAACACGTGATCAACTACTTCTTCTTCGTGGCCGAAGAACTGCGTGCGATCATGGCCGAAATGGGCTTCCGCACGCTGGCCGAAATGGTGGGCCGCGTGGACCGCATGGATGCCCGTCCCGCGATCGATCACTGGAAGGCCCAGGGCATCGATCTCAGCCGGATCCTCTACCAGGCCCCGCTGGGCGACAGCCCCTCGCTTGGCTGGTCGCAGACCCAGGACCACGGGCTTGACGGCGCGCTCGACAATGACCTGATCGCGGCCGCCGCCGATGCGCTGGACAGCAAGCAGCCGGTGGTGATCGAACGCAAGGTCATCAACGTCAACCGCACCGTCGGCGCGATGCTCTCGGGCGAAGTGGCCAAGCGCCACGGCCATGCCGGCCTGCCCGACAACACCATTGCCGTGCGCCTGACCGGCACCGCCGGGCAGAGCTTCGGCGCGTGGCTGGCCCACGGCGTGACGCTGGAGCTGACCGGCGACGGCAACGACTATGTCGGCAAGGGCCTTTCGGGCGGCCGCGTGATCGTGCGCCAGCCGGCCAACGTGAAGCGTGATCCGACGCAGAACATCATCGTCGGCAACACCGTGCTGTATGGCGCGATCGCGGGCGAGGCCTATCTTGGCGGCGTCGCGGGCGAACGCTTCGCGGTGCGCAATTCGGGCGCCGTAGCGGTGGTCGAAGGCACCGGCGATCATGGCTGCGAATACATGACCGGCGGCGTGGTCTGCGTGCTGGGCAAGACCGGCCGCAACTTTGCCGCGGGCATGTCGGGCGGGATCGCCTATGTCTATGACGCGGACGGCCAGTTCGAACAACTGTGCAACCCGGCGCAGGTCGATCTCATCGCGCTGACTTCGGCGCGCGACGAAGACGATGGCGCCGGCCGGCCGCAGCAGCGCACCAACGGGGTCAGCGACAATGGCATGGGTGACCACCTGCGCCACGACGCTGAACGCGTGAAGGTGCTGCTCGAACGCCACCACCTGCACACCGGCAGCCAGCGCGCCCGCGCCCTGCTGGACGACTTCGACAATGCGATCACGAAGTTCGTCAAGGTCATGCCGCGCGATTACGCGAAGGCGCTGAAGCAAATCGAGGCCGAGCGGCAGGCTGCCGCCTCGGTGGCCGCGGAGTAAGATAGATGGGCAAGGAAACCGGCTTTCTCGAGCTTGACCGCAAGGACCGCACCTATGCGGACGCCAAGGAGCGCGTGGGGCACTATCACGAATTCGTGATCCCGCACGCCGAGGGCGATCTCAAGGCGCAGGCCAGCCGCTGCATGAACTGCGGCATCCCGTACTGCCATAACGGCTGTCCGGTGAACAACATCATCCCCGACTGGAACCACCTGGTCTATGAAGGGGATTGGACCAATGCGCTCGAAGTGCTGCATTCGACCAACAACTTCCCGGAATTCACCGGCCGGATCTGCCCCGCCCCGTGCGAGGCGGCCTGCACGCTGAACATCCAGGACCAGCCGGTCACGATCAAGAGCATCGAATGCGCGATCGTCGACAAGGGCTGGGAAAACGGCTGGATCGTGCCGCAAGTTCCCGCGCAGCGCACCGGCAAGTCGGTTGCGGTGGTCGGTTCGGGCCCGGCTGGCATGGCCGCTGCCCAGCAACTGGCCCGCGCCGGCCATTCGGTCACCCTGTTCGAAAAGAACGACCGGGTCGGCGGGCTGCTGCGCTATGGCATCCCCGACTTCAAGCTGGAAAAGCACCTGATCAACCGACGCATCGTGCAGATGGAAGCCGAAGGCGTGCAGTTCCGCACCTCGACCGAAGTTGGCGTGACCATCTCGATGGCCAGCCTCAAGGAAAACTTCGACGCGATCGTCCTGTCGGGCGGCGCCGAGGATCCGCGTCCGCTCGACATCCCCGGCTTCGAACTGCCGGGCGTGCGCTTCGCGATGGAATTCCTGACCCAGCAGAACAAGCGCAATGCGGGCGACGATGAAGTCCGCGCCGCACCGCGCGGCTCGCTGGTCGCCACGGGCAAGCACGTTGTCGTGATCGGCGGCGGCGATACCGGCAGCGACTGCGTCGGCACCTCGATCCGCCAGGGCGCGGCTTCGGTCACCCAGATCGAAATCATGCCGAAGCCCCCCGAAAAGGAAAACAAGCAGCTGACCTGGCCCGACTGGCCGATGAAGCTGCGCACCTCCTCGAGCCACGAAGAAGGCTGCGAGCGCGACTGGGCGATCCTGACCAAGCGCGTGGTGGGCGAAGCCGGCCAGGTGACCGGGCTCGAATGCGTCCGCGTCGAATGGGTTGGCGGTAAGCTGCAGGAAGTGGCCGGCAGCGAATTCACGCTCAAGGCCGACCTGATCTTCCTGGCGATGGGCTTCCTTGGTCCCAAGAAGCAGGGCCTGCTCGATCAGGCGGGCGTCGATCTTGACGCGCGCGGCAATGTCTTTGCCGATACCTTCAGCTACCGGACCAGCGATCCGCAGATCTTTGCCTGCGGCGACATGCGCCGCGGCCAGAGCCTGGTGGTCTGGGCGATCCGCGAAGGCCGCCAGGCCGCGCGTGCGGTCGATCTCGCGCTGATGGGCAAGACCGAACTGCCGCGCTGATCGGCCAGGCCGTACCAGACAATGCGGGGCGCGCCGAAAGGTGCGCCCCGTTTTGCTTTGGCCCACCGCGCGATCCCCGCTAGGACGCGGCCCATGACCAAGCGGATCGCCTTCCTCGCCTGCGCCGAAACCCTGCCCGGATCGCCTACCCGGCGTCCCGATGCCTTCGAACACGACACCCAGTTCGGCGCGCTGCGCGATGGGCTGGCGGGCCGGGCCGACTTGGTCGAGCTGGACTGGCGCGCGCCGCTTGACCAGCTGACCGCCTGTGATCTCGCGCTACTCGGCACGGCCTGGGACTATACCGAGGCCAAGGACGAATTCCTGGCCCGCCTGGCCGCGCTAGAGGCGGCGGGCGTGCAGGTCTGCAATCCGCACGAAGTGGTGCGCTGGAATGCCGACAAGCTTTACCTTCAGGATCTGGCCAAGGCCGGGGCGCCCTCGATCCCGACGCTGTGGCACGATGCGCCCGACGCCGCCGCGATCCATGCGGCCTTCGATCACTTTGGCACCGACCGGGTCGTGGTGAAGCGCCGGGTCGGCGCGGGCGCGGTCGGGCAGGACAGCTTCACCCGCGCCGCGCCGCCCAGCGCCGAATGGCGTCTGGGCCAGGCCGGGATGATCCAGCCCTTCCTGACCGCGATCCAGCAGGAAGGCGAACTGAGCTTCATCTTCATCGACGGCGCGCTCAGCCATGCCCTGGTCAAGCAGGCCCGCGCGGGCGATTACCGGATCCAGTCGCTCTATGGCGGGGTGGAAGTGCCGCTTGCCCCCACTGCGGCAGACCGCGCCGCGGCCGAAGCCGTGCTGGCCCTGCTGCCCTTTGCGCAGGCCCAGCTCTATGCCCGGATCGACATGGTCCGCCTGGCCGATGGGCAGCTGGCGGTGATCGAGGCCGAACTGATCGAGCCCTATCTCTATCCCCGCCAGGGCCCCGGCTTTGGCGCGATGCTGGCCGAAGCGGTGCTGCGGCGCCTGGGATAACCGGCGCTCGCATATTCTAACAATTGATATGGTCTTGCCTTGGTGTGCGCGCTCGCTCTAAACGAGCGCCCACACCACTTCGATCACAGGCAAGAATCCCATGACCGCTTCGACCCAGATTGCTTCGACCCAGACCGGCGCCGACCTTTCCGCCGACATCGCCCGCGTCTTTGCCCTGCAGCAGGAGCATCAGTGGACCGTCAAGGCGTCGAGCGCGGCCACCCGCAAGGCCAAGCTTGCCAAGCTCAAGGCCGCGGTCGAGGAACACGCCGATGCGATCGTCGCCGCCGTGCTTGAAGACACCCGCAAGCCCGAAGGCGAAATCCGCGTCACCGAGGTGATGAACATCACCGCCAACATCCAGCGCAACATCGACAACCTCGATGCGTGGATGACGCCGACCGAAGTGACCCCTTCGATGAACCCCAATGATCGCGCCCAGATCATCTACGAAGCGCGCGGGGTTTGCCTGATCCTCGGGCCGTGGAACTTCCCGCTGGGCCTGACGCTCGGCCCGGTGGCCGCCGCCGTTGCCGCCGGCAACTGCTGCATGGTCAAGCTGACCGACCTGTGCCCCGCCACCGCCCGCGTCGCCGCCAGCATCATCCGCGCCGCATTTGACGAAAACGAAGTGGCGCTGTTCGAAGGCGATGTCAGCGTGGCAACCGCGCTGCTCGACCTGCCCTTCAGCCACATCTTCTTCACCGGCAGCACCCGCGTGGGCAAGATCGTGATGGCGGCGGCGGCCAAGCACCTTGCCAGCGTCACGCTCGAACTGGGCGGCAAGAGCCCGGTGATCATCGATGAAGGCGCCGATATTGCCAAGATCGCGGCGGATCTGGCCAATGCCAAGCAGTTCAACGGCGGCCAGGCCTGCATCTGCCCCGACTATGTCTTCGTGAAGGAAGACCAGAAGGCCAATCTGGTTGAAGGGTTCAAGGCCAATGTCGCCAAGAACCTGTACGGCGAAGACGGCAAGATCCGGAAGGAAGGCATCGCCCAGATCGTCAACGAAGCGAACTTCAACCGGGTCAAGACGATGTTCGATGATGCCGTGGCTCAGGGCGCGACCGTGGCCGCGGGCGGCATTCTCGAAGCCGAAGACCTCACCATCCACCCGACCATGCTGACCGATGTCACCCCGCAGATGAAGATCCTGCAGGATGAAATCTTCGCGCCGGTCCTGCCGGTGATGACCTATGACAGCCTTGATCAGGTGGTCGGCTACATTGAGGCGCGCGACAAGCCGCTGGCGCTCTACATCTACAGCAACGACGAAGCCAACGTGGACAAGATCCTCAGCCGCACCTCGTCGGGCGGGGTGACCATCAATGGCGTGTTCTCGCACTATCTGGAAAACAACCTGCCCTTCGGCGGGGTCAACCAGAGCGGGCTGGGCAGCTACCACGGCTATTTCGGCTTCAAGGCATTCAGCCACGAACGCGCGGTTTACCGGCACGTTTAAACGCATTACCCGGCCGGCCCGCTCCCCCGGCCCGGCTAGGCCGTCACCAAAAATCCTTCAAACCCGCCAGTCGATCGGCCCGCGGCCCTGCGCTTCCAAGAAGGCGTTGGCCTGGCTGAAATGCCGGGAGCCCAGAAACCCCCGGTGCGCTGAAAGCGGGCTGGGGTGCGGGGCGGTCAGCACCAGATGGCGCGAGTGGTTGAGATCGGCCACGGCCCGCGCCTTTTTCTGGGCGTGGCTACCCCACAGCAGGAACACGCAAGGGTCCGCCTTGGCCGCAACCGCGGCCACCACCGCATCAGTGATCGCCTCCCAGCCCCTGCCCTGGTGCGAGGCCGGCAGGCCATCCTCCACCGTCAGCGCGGCATTGAGCAGCAGCACGCCTTGCTTGGCCCAATGGGTCAGGTTGCCATGCGCGGGGATCGGCAGGCCCAGATCGGCGGCCAGTTCCTTGTAGATGTTGGCCAGGCTTGGCGGCACGCGCACCCCGCCCTGGACCGAAAACGACAAGCCATGCGCCTGCCCCGGCCCGTGATAGGGATCCTGCCCCAGGATCACGACCTTGACCTGATCGAGCGGGGTCAGCGCAAGGGCCGCCAGCCGGGTGCCGCGCGGGGGGTAGATCGCCTTGCCCCGGGCTTCCTCGGCCGTCAGGAACGCATCCAGCTGCTCCGCCTCGGGCGCGGCCAGCACATCGGCCAGCACGCCACGCCAGCTTTCGGGGATTGTCTCGGCCTCGGTCATTACCGCACGATCCTTCCACGCAGGGACTTTCCCTTGCCGCGCGATAAGCCTAAGCACCGTGGCGATATGGCTGTCTATCTCCACGAAGAAGATCTCCCCGAGGGCGTACTCGCCCCCGGCCCGGTCGCCGTCGATACCGAAACCATGGGGCTGATTACCCCGCGCGATCGGCTGTGCCTTGTCCAGATTTCCGATGGCCGGGGTGATGAACACCTCGTGCGCTTCAAGCCCGGATCGGACTATGCCGCACCCAATCTCAAGGCAGTGCTGGCCGATCCGGCGAGGATCAAGCTCTACCACTTCGCGCGGTTCGACCTGGCCGCGATCGAACACTACATGGGCATCACCGCCGCCCCGGTGTTCTGCACCAAGATCGCCAGCAAGCTGGTGCGCACCTATACCGATCGCCACGGCCTGAAAGACCTGGTGCGCGAACTGCTCGGCAAGGAAATCTCCAAGCAGCAGCAGTCGAGCGATTGGGGCGGGCCGGTCCTGTCCGATGCGCAGCAGGAATATGCCGCCTCGGACGTGCGCCATCTCCACGCGATGCACGCGATTCTGGTCGAACGGCTGGAGCGCGAAGGCCGCACCGCCATGGCCCAGGCCTGTTTCGATTTTCTGCCCGACCGTGCGCGGCTTGACCTTGCCGGATGGGCCGACAAGGACATCTTCAGCCACGAGGCGTAAGGCGTAGATGACGCAGGCCGCCGACCAGATCCGTGACAAGCGCCGACTGTGGGCCGCCCCCGGCGGCGCGCACGATCGCATGGTGCGGGTCTTGGCCCGGTGGCTGCCGGGTGCCGCGGGCGTGGTCGCCGCGATCATGATCATCGGCCCGCTGTTCCCCCGCGGCGAAATCAGCTTCCTGCTGGATCGGACCAAGGTGGCCGTCACCACCGAGCGTGTGCGCGTTGCCAACGCGATGTATCGCGGGGTCGACAATGAAGGCCGGCCCTTTACCGTCACCGCCGGCAGCGCCGCGCAGGTTTCGCTGCGCGATCCGCTGGTGCGGATGCAGGATCTGGCTGCCCGTATCCGCCTGACCGATGGTCCGGCCGAACTGACCGCCAAGGGCGGAACCTATGACTACGACGCCGAGCAGGTTGCCGTGACCGGCCCGGTCCAGTTTTCCGCCGCCGATGGCTACCGCATGACCACCAGCAATGTCGCGATCGATCTCAAGGCGCGGCGCGTGATCGGATCGGGCGGGGTAACCGGCGCCATTCCGGCTGGCACTTTCAGCGCCGACAGGATAATCGCCAACCTTGGCGAGCGCACCGTGACGCTCGATGGAAACGCGCGGCTCCGCATGGAGCCGGGCAAGCTCAGGATGCCGTGATGGCCGCAGGTTCGATCAAGTCCACCGCTTTCAAATCGCTGCTGACCGGCTTTGCGCTGGGCACCGCAGCCTTGCTGGCGACCGGGCGGACCGATGCCCAGGCGATCGCCGGGCACAATTCCAATGCCCCGGTCAACTATGCCGCCGATCGGATCGAACTGCAGGACAAGCAGAACCGCGTGGTGCTGTCGGGCAATGTCGATATCAGCCAGGCTGATCTGCGTCTGCGCGCGGCGCGCACCACGGTGGCCTATACTGATGAAGGTTCGCTCAAGATCCAGCGGATCGATGCCACCGGCGGGGTGTTTGTCACCCGTGGCAGCGAAACCGCGCGCGGCGATGTCGCGATCTATGATTTCAACCGGCGGATCATCACCATGGTCGGCAATGTCGCGCTCAACCGGGGTAGCGATACCTTGAACGGCGGGCGGCTGGTGATCGACCTCGCCAGCGGGGTGGCCAGCGTCGATGGCGCCGCCGGGGGCGGATCTTCGGCCGTCGGCAGCCCGGTTGGCACGGCCAGCGGCGGGCGCGTCTCGGGCACCTTTGCCGTTCCCAAGCGCGGCAATTGATCCCTCGCGCCGCGCTGGAGCGAACTTCCATGCGGCGCATTCTCCTGCTCAGCCTCAACTACGCGCCCGAGCCGGTCGGGATCGGCCCCTATTCGCAGGGCCTTGCCGAAGCCCTGGCCGCACGCGGCCACCAGGTATCGGTCATCGCTGGCCAGCCCTATTATCCGCAGTGGCGGATCTATCCCGGCTTTGCCGCGCGCGGCTGGCGCAGCAGCGATGAAGGCGGCGTCGGCGTGACCCGCTGTCCGCACTATGTCCCTGCCAATCCGGGCGGCGCACGGCGGATCGCGCATCTCGCCACCTTCGCGCTGGGTGCGCTGGGCCCTGCACTGAAGGCCGCGCTGCGCCCGGCGGGCAAGCGCCCGCAAGTGGTGATCGTGGTTGCCCCGGCCTTGCTCGGAGTGATGACCGCGTGGCTCGCCGCGCGCCTCGCCGGGGCAAGGCTGTGGATCCATGTTCAGGATTTCGAGGTCGAGGCGGCCCTCGCCACGGGGCTGATGCCAGCCAGCGGAATTCCGGCGCGCCTGGCCCGCTGGCTCGAAGCGCGGCTGCTGCGGCTGGGCGACCGGGTCTCCACCATCAGCCCGCAGATGTGCGCCAGGCTGCGGGCCAAGGGCGTACCGGCCGAGCGGGTGCTCGAAGTGCGCAACTGGGCGGACGCGCGTTTTGCCCCCGATCCCGCCGGCGCCGAGGCGCTGCGCCAGGCCTGGGGGATCGGGCCGCGCAAGGTTGCGCTCTATTCCGGCAACATTGCCCGCAAGCAGGGGATCGAGATCCTGATCGAGGCTGCGCGGCTGCTGCGCGCGCGGGATGATCTGGTCTTCGTGATCTGCGGCGAAGGGCCCAACCGCGCCGCGCTGGAACAGCGCGCCGCCGGGCTCCCCAACGTCCAGCTCCACGATCTCCAGCCGGCCGAACGGATGGGCGCGATGCTGACCATGGCAAGCCTCCACCTGCTGCCGCAGATTGCGGGGGCGGCCGATCTGGTGCTGCCCTCCAAGCTGACCAACATGCTTGCCTCGGGGCGCCCGGTGATCGCCACGACCGAGCCCGGCACCGGGCTCTACGATGAAGTCGATGGCTGCGGCATGGTCACCCCGCCCGGCGATGCCGCCGCGCTCGCCCAGGCGATCGCCACGCTGGCAGACGATCCTGCGCGCTGCGCCGCGCTCGGCACGGCAGCCCGGCGGCGGGCAGAGGACCGCTGGATGAAGGATGCGATCATCGGCCGGGTCGAGGCGGAACTCACCCGCCTCAGCTGAGCGCGTCAGTCTTTTGCCCAGGGCGATTTGTGGTGCAGCGGGGCGGCATCGGCAGCCTTGTCCGCGCCCTGCTGGCGCGCCTGATCAGCTGCCGGGACCGTGCAATAGGCCGTCACCAATATGCTCAGCGCCCAGATCAGCGCCTTGCGCCGGCTCTGGAACACCGTGTTCAGCTTTGGCCCGAACCCCAACATGGGCCGGGCCTATCACAGCCGGGGTTAAGGAAGCTTTCCGGCCTCGCGCTTGAGCTCATAGAGCAGATCAAGTGCCTCGCGCGGGGTCAGGGCGTCGATATCGAGCGCGCCAAGCCGTTCGCGCAGGTGATCGACCGCCTCGTCCTGCTGCTCAAGCGCGGCGGCGAACAGCGGCAGATCGCCAAGGCCGGCGGCCAGTCCGCCAGTTTCGGCCCGGCTCTTCTCCAGCCGCCCCAGCACCGCCTTGGCCCGCGCCACCACGGGGGCTGGCACCCCGGCAAGCTTGGCCACGGCCAGGCCATAGGAGCGATCGGCCGGCCCTTCGGCCAGTTCGTGCAGCAAGACCAGGTCACCCTGCCATTCGCGCGCGCGGACATGATGCAGCGACAGCGCATCGCAGCTTTCCGCGAGCCGCGACAATTCGTGGTAATGGGTGGCAAACAGGCAGCGGCACTGGTTCACCCCGTGGACCGCCTCGACCACCGCCCAGGCCAGAGCAAGGCCATCATAGGTCGATGTGCCGCGCCCGACCTCGTCAAGGATCACGAAGCTGCGCGGACCGGCCTGGGCCAGGATCGCCGCGGTTTCGACCATTTCGACCATGAAGGTCGAAC
>JAYSCF010000058.1:0-10122 GCA_041915005.1 Novosphingobium sp. | reverse complement strand
ATCCTGCCGATCGCTTGGTTCGGGCGGCGGCTCCGCAATGTTTCGCGCACCAGCCAGGACCGCGTGGCCGACATCGGCGCGCGCACGGCCGAAGTGCTGGGTGCGATGCGGATCGTGCAGGCCTTCAACCAGGAGGACCACGAGCGCGAGGTGTTCTCGGGCGTGGTCGAAAGCACCTTTGCAACGGCGCGGCGGCGCATCCTGATCCGCTCGATCATGACCTCGGTGGTGATCATCCTCGTCATGGGCGGGATGGTGATGCTGATGTGGGAAGGCGCGCTCAGCGTGGCCGACGGCACTGTCAGCGGCGGAACCATCGCCAGCTTCGTTCTGGCCGGCGGGATCGTGGCGGGGGCGTTCGGATCGCTGACCGAAGTCTATGGCGACCTGTTGCGCGGGGCCGGTGCGGCCAGCCGATTGGCCGAACTGTTGACCGAACGCCCGGCGATCGCCGCCCCGGCGCGGGCTCTGGCGCTGCCCAGCCCGGCGCGCGGCAAGCTGTCGTTCGAAGGCGTCAATTTCCGCTACCCGACGCGGCTGGAAGTCGCGGCGCTGGCCGATTTTTCGCTGACCATCGAACCGGGCGAGACGGTGGCGATCGTCGGCCCCTCGGGCGCGGGCAAGTCCACCCTGTTCCAGCTGGCCGAGCGGTTCTACGATCCGCAATCGGGCACGATCAAGCTTGATGGCGTGCCGCTGACTTCGGTCGATCCGGCCGAAATTCGCCGCCGCATGGCGCTGGTGCCGCAGGAAGGTACGCTGTTTGCCGCCAATGCGCGCGACAACCTGCGCTATGGCAACTGGGGCGCAAGCGACGAGGCGATCTGGGAAGCCGCGCGCGCGGCCAATGCCGAAACGTTCCTGCGCGATCTCCCGGAAGGGCTCGACACGTTCCTGGGTGAAGGCGGTGCGCGGCTGTCGGGCGGGCAGCGCCAGCGCGTGGCCATCGCCCGCGCGGTGCTGCGCGATGCCCCGATCCTGCTGCTCGACGAGGCCACCAGCGCGCTCGATGCCGAAAGCGAGCGGCTGGTGCAGGATGCGCTCGAACGGCTGATGGCCGGGCGCACCACGCTGGTCATCGCCCACCGCCTTGCCACGGTGCGCGCGGCCGACCGGATCGTGGTGATGGATCAGGGCCGGATCGTCGAAACCGGCACCCATGACAGTCTCAGCCGCGCAGGCGGCCTCTATGCACGGCTCGCCGCGCTGCAGTTTGATACGGCTGGGGAGGCCGTCTGATGGACCATACGATTACCGCAGTGCTGCTCGGCATTGTCGAGGGGCTGACCGAATTCATCCCGGTGTCATCGACCGGGCACCTGATTCTTGCCTCGGAAATCTTCGGCTATGATGCCGAAACCTGGGCGGTGTTCAACGTGGTGATCCAGCTGGGTGCGATCCTGGCCGTGGTGGTGCAGTACTGGCGCACCTTCTGGGCGGTCGGCATGGGGCTGCTGCGGCTTGAGCCGCTGTCGATCCGTTTCGTCGGCAACCTGCTCCTGGCCTTCATCCCCGCCGTGGTGCTGGGGCTGGCCTTCAAGGACCAGATCCATGTCCTGCTGGGCAGCCCGATGGTGGTTGCTTGGGCGCTGATCGTCGGCGGGATCGCGATCCTGGGGGTGGAGCGGATTGCCAAGACCGGCGACTATGTGGGGCTGGGGCAATTGCCGATGCGCCAGGCGCTGGGCGTGGGCATGCTGCAATGCCTGGCGATGATTCCCGGGGTCAGCCGTTCAGGGGCGACGATCATGGGCGCGCTGGCTATGGGGATCGACCGCCGCACGGCTGCTGAATTCAGCTTCTTCCTGGCGATCCCGACCATGTTGGGTGCCACCACGCTGGAGCTGTGGGACTATCGCCACGAACTCACCGCCGGGGCAGGCCCGGTTGGCTGGGGTGAAATCGGCATCGGCTTTGCCGTGGCCTTCGTGGTCGCGCTGGCGGTGATCAAGGCCTTCGTCGCCTATGTCAGCCGTTCGGGTTTTGCTCCGTTTGCGTGGTATCGGATCGCGGCAGGCGCGCTGGCGGTGTTCCTGGTCGGGCGCTGAGGCGCCATTCCATCGCGGGACAGGTGCCGCGCCGCCGCCGGTTGCGCGCGGCGCGGTGCGGGCGCAGATTGCTCCTGACAAGGAGAGTCGCGCCATGAAGCAGCTCAAGCGCCGCAAGTTCGAAAAGCTCTACGAGCCGCTCGAAGAGGAACTGGTGGCCATGGCGCGCTGGGTCCAGGCCACCGGCGCGCGCGTGTTGGTGTTGTTTGAAGGGCGCGACACGGCGGGCAAGGGCGGGGCGATCCAGGCCGTGGCCCGGCCGCTCAACCCGCGCCAGTGCCGCACGGTCGCCCTGCCCCGCCCGAGCGAGCGCGAATCCGGCCAGTGGTACTTCCAGCGCTATGTCCCGCACCTGCCCGCGGCGGGCGAGATCGTGCTGTTCGATCGCAGCTGGTACAACCGTGCCGGGGTGGAGCAGGTGATGGGTTATGCCAAGCCCGAACAGGTCGCCGCATTCCTGTCCCAGGCCCCGCGGTTTGAACAATTGCTGGTTGAAGATGGCATCCTCTTGTTCAAGTACTGGCTGACCAGTGACCAGAAGCAGCAGGAAAAGCGCCTGGCCGAGCGGCTGGACGATCCGCTCAAGCGGTGGAAGCTCTCGCCTGTCGATCTTGCTGCGCGCGAAAAATACGATGCCTATACCCAGGCCCGCGAGGTGATGCTGAAGGCCACCCACACTGCGCATTGCCCATGGACCCTGGTTGATTTCAACGACCAGCGGCGCGGCCGCCTGACCCTGATTCGCGACCTGCTCGACCGGTTGCCCGACACCCGCGTTGAGCCTGAACCCTTAGAGCTGAAGCCGCTGGATCATGCCCCGGCGGCCGAAACCTTTAGCATTCTGCAGCCGATTGCGCCTTATGGCCGCGATTGAGGCAAGCTCGTTGTTGACTTTTGTGCCCCGCTGACGCATTGGCCCGGGCCTTGAGGGGCGGCCGCGCGTGCCGCCCTGCCAGTTTTTAACGGCTTTCGGGCCGAATCGGAAAGTTACAGGAAACCGCCATGGCGAAGCCCGCAACCGTCAAGATCCGTCTGGTCTCGACCGCCGACACCGGCTTCTTCTACGTGACGAAGAAGAACCCGCGCAACCAGACCGAAAAGATGAGCTTCCGCAAGTACGACCCGGTCGTGCGCAAGCACGTCGAATTCAAGGAAGCCAAGATCAAGTAAGGTTCATTGCGAGTTCAAGCCCGGCTGCCTAAAGCTGGGGCATGAACCCGATGAATTTCCTTACCCGATCGCTTGCAAGTGCCGCCGTTTCGGCGGCGCTTGTCGTTTCTGCCGCCGCAACCCTGATCGCGCCCGCGCCGCTGGCCGCCGAATCGACTGCGGGCGACCTGGCTCAGGCCGTCGCTGCGCTACGTTCGATCGGCACCCTGCGCGCCGATTTCGTCCAGACCGATCGCAACGGCAAGCAGCTGCGCGGAGCGATGACGCTCAAGCGGCCGGGGCGGATCCGCTTCCAGTATGAACAGGGCGTGCCGTTCCTGATCGTTTCCGATGGCAAGGCGCTGACCTTCATCGACTACCAGGTGCGCCAGGTGCAGCGCTGGCCGATCAGCAACAGTCCGCTCGGCGCGCTGCTCGATCCCAACCGCGATGTGGCCAAGTATGGCCGGCTGGTGCAGTCCGACAATCCGGGCCTCGTGGTGATCGAAGTGCGCGATGCCGGGCATCCCGAATATGGCGTGATTACCCTGGTGTTCGTGCGCAAGGCCAGCGCCCCGGGCGGGCTGGAACTGACCAGCTGGGCCGCGCTGGATGCCCAGAACACCCGCACCCGGGTGACCCTGGCGAATCACCAGTATGGCCTGGCCGTTCCCGACACCACCTTCCGCTTCAACGACCCGCGCGCGGCGAATCGGCGCTGAGGCCATTCGTCGATGCAGGCGAACGGCCCGGCGCGGAGCGTGGCCCAGATGCGACAAATTGCGACACGATGCGCGCGATTGTTCATGGGCCAGCAAGCCGAAACGGCCTAGAACGGTTCTCGACGGAGCGGCCTGAGGCGGGTTTCCCCCCTGTTGCCCAAGCCTCCAGAAGGTAACGCCCGTCAAGCGTGACGAACGCACAAAGGAACCCTCGGTCCAATGCCCCCGGACCGAGGGTTTTTCTGTGTCCGCCGGCTGCGCCTCGGGCATTGCCGCCGCCGCTCAACGCACCTAAAGCCGTGGCCATGGTTTCTATCGCCACCTGGAACATCAATTCCGTTCGCCTGCGCGCCGATCAGGTGGCGCGTTTCCTGACCCAGGAAGCGCCCGACGTGCTGTGCCTGCAAGAGATCAAGACCGAGGAAAAGCACTTCCCCCATGCCGCGTTCGAAGCGCTGGGCTATACCCACCGTGCGGTCCACGGGCAGAAGGGCTATCACGGGGTTGCCACGGTCAGCCGGATTCCGTTTCGCGAAGTCTCGCGCCGCGATTGGCAGGACAATGGCGAAGCGCGCCATGTCGGGGTTGAACTGCTTGGCCCGGGTCAGGGCCTGGTGCTGGAAAACGTCTATATCCCGGCGGGCGGCGACATCCCCGATCGCGAGGCCAATCCCAAGTTCGGCCAGAAGCTCGATTTCCTCGAACGGATGACCCGCTGGGCCGACACGCTCGATGCGCCCAGCCTGATCGTCGGCGATTTCAACATCGCCCCGCTTGACTGCGATGTCTACGATCACAAGGCGCTGCTCAAGGTCGTCAGCCACACCCCGATCGAGATCGAGGCACTGTGGCGGTTCCGTGATGCCCACGGCTGGGAAGATCTCGGCCGCAAGCACATCCCCGCGCCGCAGCGCAACTGGACCTGGTGGTCCTATCGCACCTTCTGGCAGGACAAGGATCGCGGGCGGCGGCTGGATCACATGTGGGCTTCGCCGCAAGTCGCCGCGCAATCGCGTGCACACCGCTTGGTTGAGGAAACCCGGCGCTGGGATCAGCCGTCGGATCACGTGCCCCTGGTGACGGAGTTCGATCTTTGACCAGCCCCGCCCGGCGCGTTGCCCTGGCGATCGATGCCCTGCGCCATGGCTGGCCGGTGCGGCTCGATGGCGGCGCGGTGCTGCTGCCGGCGGAAACCGGGCTGGGCGATGGCGTGGCGGCGCAGACCATGCTGATTTCGGCCGCGCGCGCGGTGACGCTCAAGCTGGCCAACCAGCGCGAGGCGGCCGTCCCCGAAGCCCCGGTGTTAATCCATGGCGCCGAACCGTTCGATCTGCCGCTGGCCCGCGCGCTGGCCGATCCCGCGCTCGATCTGGCCCATCCGTTCAAGGGCCCGTTCCGGGCCGAGCCGCTGACCTGGGCGCCTGCGGCCGCGGCGGCGATGGAACTGGCGCGGCTGGCCGGAATCCTGCCCGCGTTTCTGGTTGATCCCGCCCCGGCGGGCGAAGTGCATGATCTTCAGACGGCAGACCTTGCCGCGTGGAAGGACAGCCGCCAGCTGGTGATCGCCGCGCGCGCGCACCTGCCGGTGGCGGCGGCCGAGGATGCCGAGATCGTGGCGTTCCGTTCAGCCGATGACCTGCGCGAGCATGTGGCTCTGATCATCGGCCAACAGGCGAGCGATCGCACGCCGCTGGTCCGGCTGCATTCCGAATGCCTGACCGGCGATATCCTTGGCAGCCTGAAATGCGATTGCGGGCCGCAGCTGGATGCCGCGCTGCGCGCCATGGCCGACGAGGCCCGCGCCGGCGGTTGGGGCGTATTGCTCTACCTGCGCCAGGAAGGGCGCGGGATCGGCCTGATCAACAAGCTGCGCGCCTATCGGCTGCAGGATCAGGGTTTCGATACGGTCGATGCCAACAACCGGCTGGGCCTGCCGACCGAGGCACGTGATTTTCCGATCGCCGCCCGGATGCTCGACCTGCTGGGGGCGGGCGCGATCCGGCTGATGACCAACAACCCGGCCAAGGTCGATGCGCTGCGTGCCGCGGGCGTGACCGTGGCCGAACGGGTGCCGCACCAGCTTCCCGCCAACCCCCACAACGAACGCTATCTGGCCACCAAGCGCGAGCGCACGGGCCACATTCTCAAATAGGAGGGGGCTAGCGGCGGTCCTTGATCGTGAGCTTGGCGGCCAGCGTGTTGGCGCCGATCCGGATCGGATCGCCCGACCAGTCGGCCACGAAGGTGCTGGGCCAGGTCACGCCGGGGGCAAAGCGCGCGTCGTTGCCTTCGATCACCAGCCCGGCTGAGCTGTGGGCCTTGCCTTCGGGGGCAACGGTGATGAAGGCCGAATGGTTTTCCTTGTTGGCGCCTTGCACGAACCAGTTGCCGGCGATCCGGCCCGTGGCACCGCCGGGCAGGTCGATCATGTAATTGGTGGCGCGCCCGGCCGAATCATCGAAGCTGTTGCCCAGCACCGCGATCCGTTCGGCCCGGCTTTTGAGGTAATGCCCGCCGCGCCCGGCCTCGAACCGGCTGCGGGTGACCGTGACCGCGGCAACATCGCCGGCATAGACCGAATGGGCGCAGCCGCCCGGTCCCTCGCAGGTGCCAAGGCGTGAAAAGGTCGACTTGTCGATGGTCAAGGAGCCATCGGGATCGGCGCCGGTCAGCACGCCCTGCTGGCTGTCGCGAAACCAGGATTGGCTGATCGCCAGATCGCCGTGTTCCAGCCGGATGCCGGCCCCGTTGAAATCGGCGACCCGCATATTGGCAAAGACCAGCCCTTCGACCCGCGCCGCCGTTCCGCGCAAGACCAGCGCCGCCTTGCCCTCGCAAGTGACCCCATCGAACACGCTCTGCCCCGGGGTTTCGGCCACATAGGCGATGGTGCCCGCCACCTGCACGGCGCAATCGGCGTAGCGCCCGGGGGCGATGCGGATCGTGCCGCTGGCGCCGCCGACCGCGTTGACCGCGTCTTGCAGCCGGGCATAGCTGCGGCCGGTTTCAGCCAGGGTATAGGGCGCGGCCGACTGGGCCGCGGCAATGCCAAAGGGCAGGGCCAGCGCGGTGAGGGTGGCGGCGGCGATCGCACAGGAAGCGGACTTTATCATGCCCCCGGGCCTAACGGCCGCGGGTTAAGATCGCGCAAAGGCGGCTATTCGCTGCCTGATCGCCATTTCCATCCGCCGCGGGTCTTGGCGGCATAGAGTGGCAGGGGCAGCACGGCGGTGACGATGGTTGCAGCAGTCATCATGCCCGGGTGCGGCTGAAGCCAGTGCGCACAGGCGATGATCGCGGCGATGTGGCCGGCCAGCAAGGCCCAGCCCTGCCAGGCGATCGGCAGCCCCGCGCCATAGCCAAAGCGCTTGGGGGCGAACCAGGCATGGTCGTGTGCGGGCTTAATCATCGCTGTCCTCCTGTCGGGGGCGTCCGCGCCGGACCGGTTCGGCGGCAGCCAGTTTCACGCCGCGCCGCATCAAGGCATCGCGCAGCAGCATTTCGATCTGGGCGT
The DNA here is from genome assembly GCA_041915005.1 of Novosphingobium sp. Lineage (GTDB taxonomy): Bacteria > Pseudomonadota > Alphaproteobacteria > Sphingomonadales > Sphingomonadaceae > Novosphingobium. The sequence goes on along the minus strand of JAYSCF010000058.1, from coordinate 2,689 downwards.
TGACCGAGCGCAGGTCGCCCGCGGCGCTGCGTTCCAGCGCCGCGAACAGCGCCGGATCGAGCCGCAAGGCAAAGGATTTCCTGGCCGGAGGTGCCACGCCGGTGCCTATTGATAGAGCGTGCCCGCGTTGACGACCGGCTGGGTGTCACGCTCGCCGCACAGGACCACCATCAGGTTCGAAACCATTGCCGCGCGGCGCTCGTCATCCAGATGGACGACGTTCTTTTCCGACAGTTGCTGGAGCGCCATCTCGACCATGGTGACCGCCCCTTCGACCAGCTTCTTGCGCGCCGAGATTACGGCTTCGGCCTGCTGGCGGCGCAGCATCGCCCCGGCGATTTCAGGCGCATAGGCGAGGTGGGTGAGGCCGCATTCATCAACCGTCAGCCCGGCCACGCCAAGCCGGCTGTTGAGTTCGTGGCGCAGTTCGGCGTTCACTTCATCGTGGCTGCCGCGCAGGGTGACTTCGCTATGCTCGATATCGTCATAGGGATAGCGCGAGCCGATCGAACGGACCGCAGCTTCGATCTGGACTTCGACAAAGGCGCGGTAGTCATCGACATCGAACAGCGCCTGGGCGGTATCGGCCACGCGCCAGACCACGTTGGTCGCGATCTCGATCGGGTTGCCGCGCAGGTCGTTGACCTTGAGCTTTTCCGATACGACGTTGTTGGCGCGGACCGAGACCTTGGTCTTGCCCATCCACGGCCAGACCCAGCGCAGCCCGGCGTTGCGATCGGTCCCGCGATAGGAGCCGAACAGCGTGATCGCGGCGGCCTGGTTGGGCTGGATCATGTAGAAGCCCTTGGCGATGATGATCAGCACAATCGGCACCAGGAAGATCGAGGCGACGAAGCCGCCCACCGCCGCGTCCGAGGGATCGCTGGCGGCAAAGCCCAGCACGCGCGCGGCGGTCAGCACCAGCAGGACCAGGAAAACCACCAGCATGACATAGCCGCTGGTGCTCCACGCGGCGGTTTCGCGGCTGCTGGTCATGGCGGGATGCGAATCGGACATCGGCGTGACTCCGTAAATGTGATATCAAATTAATATCACTACGGGAAAACCCGTCAATCCCCGTTCGGGATCGCTGAATCCCCCTTGAAACAAGACCGAATCGGTCTAATATAAAGTCTGCGGTTGCGACCCTTGCCGACCATGGCCCAAACGCCCCCCAGGGCCACTGGCCGGCGCCAAAGGAAACCGCTTCGGATGTGCCGCCGGCCCGCTGGTTGGTGCCCCTCCCATCCCTCGGCCCTCGCGGCGGGCCGCGGTGCATCCGATGACTTTCCCGTCTTCAGTATTGCCGGATCACGCCTAGGAAGGCTTCGCCGTGGGCGGCCAGTTTGCGCGCGCCGATTCCGGGGATTTCGCCCAGTTCGGCCAGGCTCGCCGGGCGGCTTTCGGCCATGGCGCGCAGGGTGGCATCGTGGAACACGACATAGGGCGGCACCCCGGCTTCCTGCGCGATCTCGCGGCGCAGCGCGCGCAGCGCCTCGAACAGCGGATCGCCAATCGGGTTGGCGCCGCCCTTGGCCGCGCCGCGCCCCTTGCCCGAGCGCACCGGGCGCGGCGGCAGGGCGATCAGCACGGCGGCATCGCCTTTCAGGATCGCGCGGGCATCGCCGCCCAGCGCCAGTCCGCCATGTTCGGTCGGCAGCAGACTGCCACGCGCCTGGAGCGCGCGAACCAGCGGGCGCAGCTGCGGCGCTTCCTCTGTCGTAACGATCCCGAACACTGACAGCTGATCATGCCCGCGCGCGGTGATGCGTTCGTCGACCGATCCGGTCAGGACTTTCTCGATATGGCCAAAGCCAAAGCTTTGCCCGGTGCGATAGACCGCAGAAAGCAGCTTTTGCGCCACCGTGGTGGCATCGATCACTTCGGGCGGATCAAGGCAATTGTCGCAATTGCCGCAGGTCTGGGGCGGCTCTTCGCCGAAATGGCGGAGCAGCACGGCGCGGCGGCAGGCGGCGGTTTCAACGAGGCCCGCAAGCGCATCGAGCCGCGCGCGTTCGCCCGCGCGGCGCTGTTCCTCGACCTCGTCGATCCGCATCCGCGCGCGGGCGAAATCGTCGGCCCCCCACAGCATCACCGCGACACTGGGATCGCCGTCGCGCCCGGCGCGGCCGGTTTCCTGGTAATAGCCCTCGATCGATTTCGGCACGCCGGCATGGGCAACGAACCGCACGTCTGGCTTGTCGATCCCCATCCCGAACGCGACGGTGGCGACCATCACCATGTCTTCCGAAGCAACGAAGGCGGCCTGGTTGGCGGCGCGCACCGCCGGATCAAGCCCGGCGTGATAGGGTCGTACGGCGCGCCCGGTGGCGGCGGCCAGCTTGTCGGCCAAGTCCTCTACCTTGCGCCGCGTGGGCGCATAGACGATCCCCGGCCCCGGCTGGTCGGCCATCAGCTGGGTCAACTGCCGCACGGGATTGTCGCGGTGGCGGATCGCATAGCGGATGTTGGGCCGGTCGAACCCGGCGACGATCAGGCCGTCGGTGGCGATGCCCAGCTGGACCAGCACGTCGGCCCGGGTGTGGGCATCGGCCGTAGCGGTCAGCGCAAGGCGCGGAACATCGCCGAAGGCATCCATCAAGGGGCGCAGCAGGCGGTAATCGGGGCGGAAATCGTGGCCCCATTCGGACACGCAGTGCGCTTCGTCGATCGCGAACAGGCTGATCTG
>JAYSCF010000057.1:7132-10154 GCA_041915005.1 Novosphingobium sp. | reverse complement strand
AGGTCGATCCGATCTCGGACGCCGAAACGGTCGAAACCGAGCTGATGCTGTCGGATCTCGAAAGCCTCGAAAAGCGGGTGCCCGCCGCCCAGAAGAAGGCCAGCGCCGGCGACAAGGAATCGAAGATCATCGCCTCGGTCCTTGGCCAGGCGCTTGACCTGCTACGCGAAGGCAAGCCCGCGCGCCTGACCCAGCCCAAGGATGACGAGGAGCGCCGCGTGTTCCTCCAGGCCCAGCTGCTGACCGCCAAGCCGGTGCTCTACGTCTGCAACGTTGAGGAAGAAAGCGCGGCCAATGGCAATGCCTTTTCCGCCCGCGTGTTCGAAAAGGCCAAGGCCGAAGGCGCCAATGCGGTGATCGTCTCGGCTGCGATCGAGGCTGACCTCGTCAGCATGGAACCCGATGATCGCCTGGTCTTCCTGGAAGAAATGGGCCTGCATGAAACCGGGCTCGCCCGCGTGATCCGCTCGGGCTACGACCTGCTCCACCTCATCACCTTCTTCACCGTTGGCCCCAAGGAAGCCCGCGCCTGGACCGTCCACAAGGGCGCCAAGGCCCCGGAAGCCGCCGGCGAAATCCACTCCGACATGCAGCGCGGTTTCATCCGGGCCGAAACCATCGCCTATGACGACTATGTCGGTCTGGGCGGGGAAACGGCGTGCAAGGATGCCGGCAAGCTGCGTCAGGAAGGCAAGGAATACGTGGTCCACGACGGCGACGTGATGCACTTCAAGTTCAACGTCTGACGCCGATTGCCTGAAGCGCGGCAGCGGGTAAGGTGCGGCGATGACCTTCGCCCGCCTGCGCCTTTGCTGCCTCGTCCTGCTCTCGCTGCTGCTGGCCCCGCAAGCGGCCGCGCGCGCCGCGCCTCCAGCCAAACCGGCGGTGGTAATCCTCGTCTCGATCGACGGGTTTCGGGCTGACTATCTCGATCGCGGGGTTACCCCCAACCTCGCCGCGCTGGCGCATCGCGGGACCAGCGCGGCCATGCGGCCCAGCTTTCCGTCCAAGACCTTTCCCAACCACTGGACGCTGGTGACCGGGCTCAGGCCCGATCGCCACGGCATCACCGCCAACCGCATCGAAGACCCGGCCCGCCCCGGGCAGGTCTTCACCATGGCCAATGACGATCCGTTCTGGTGGTCGGCCGCCACTCCGCTGTGGATCGATGCGCAGCGCGCCGGGATCCGCACGGCAACGATGTTCTGGCCCGGATCGAACGTCGATTTTGCCGCCACCCGCCCGGCCGACTGGCAGCAATACAACCAGGCCGTGACCGCGGCCCAGCGGGTCAGTGCGGTGATCGATTGGCTGCGCCGCCCGCCCGCGATCCGCCCGCGCTTCATCACGCTCTATTTCGACACCGTCGATACTGCCGGGCACGAATATGGCCCCGACGATTCCCGCACCACCGCCGCCCTGACCGAGGTTGACGCCCAGATCGGCGCGCTGGTGCGCGGCCTTGGCGAACTTGGCCAGCCGGCAGACCTGGTCATCGTGGCCGACCACGGCATGGCCGCGATTGCGCCAGAGCGGGTGATCCGCTTTGACCAGATCGCCGACCCGGCGCTGTATCGAGTGGTCGAAAGCGGCCCGTTCCTGACGCTGGAGCCCGCCCCCGGCAAGGCCGATCAACTGGCCGGCGTGATCCTGGGGCCGCGGGATCACATGCAGTGCTGGCGCAAGGAGCAGATCCCCGAACGCCTGCACTATGGCCGCAATCCGCGCGTGCCCTCGTTCCTGTGCCTGGCCGATCCGGGCTGGATGATCGTGCCGGCAGCGCCCGAAAAGCCGGTATCGGGCGGCGCCCACGGCTATGACAATGCCGCGCCCGAAATGGCCGCGCTGTTCATCGCCGCCGGGCCGCATATTCGCGCCCACCCTCGCCTTGCCCCGTTCGACAATGTCGACATCGAACCGCTGCTGCGCGATCTGCTCCACCTGCCGCTTGACCCGGCGACCGATGGCAACGACGCGCCCTTCAAGGACCTGATCCGCCGATGACCAATTCCGACGACCTGACCTATTTCGAGGATCTCGAAATCGGCGCCACGGCGGCCTTTGGCCGCTATGAAGTAACCCGCGAGGAAGTGATCGACTTTGCCGGGAAGTACGATCCACAGCCCTTCCACCTCGATGACGCGGCGGCGGCGGCAACCCATTTCGGCCGGCTTTCGGCCAGCGGCTGGCACACCTGCGCGATGGTCATGCGGATGCTGGTCGACAATATTTCCGAACGCAAACAGGCCGGGCTTGGCTCGCCGGGGCTCGATGAACTGCGCTGGCACCGGCCGGTCTTTCCAGGCGACGTGCTGCGGGTTGAAACCGAACTGCTTTCCAAGAAGCAAAGCGCATCGCGCCCCGAAATGGGCAGCTTCCAATCGGTGGTGCGGGTCTACAACCAGGACGACGTGCTGGTGATGAGCATGAAATCGATCGGCCTGATCCGGGTGCGCGCGCCCGCTGCCTGAACGCTATTTGCGGCCAAACAGCTTTTCGATGTCACCGTGGGCCAGCTTGACCCAGGTCGGGCGGCCATGGTTGCACTGCCCTGATCGCGGCGTGACTTCCATTTCGCGCAGCAGCGCATTCATTTCCGCCACCGACAGCACCCGCCCGGCCCGCACCGAGCCGTGGCAGGCCATCGTTGCCAGCACCAGATCGAGCCGTTCGCCCAGCAGGAGCGTATCGCCGTTCTGCGCCAGATCGTCGGCCACATCGCGCACCAGGGCCTGGACATCGCCCTTGCCCAGCACCGACGGGACCGCGCGCACCAGCATGGCATTCGGGCCAAACCGTTCGAGCGCGAGGCCGAAATCAGCCAGCTTGGCCGAGGCGCCTTCCAGCCGGTCGCAATCGGGCTCGTCCAGTTCGACCACTTCGGGGATCAGCAGCGCCTGCGATGCCGTGACCGCGCCTTGCGCCCCGGCCGCTTTCAGCCGTTCAAGCACCAACCGTTCGTGCGCGGCGTGGGGGGGGACCCCCACCCCAGGGGGGCCCCCGGGTTAGGGGGGCAGGCGAT
>JAYSCF010000057.1:0-7122 GCA_041915005.1 Novosphingobium sp. | reverse complement strand
CACCCCCACCAAGCCATCTTCCGCCTCGGCGACGATATAGGTGCCTGCAACCTGCCCGCGCGCCACCCCCAGCGGGTGCTGGACCGACGGCGCGGGACCATCTTCAGCCATTTCGGCGCGGGCGGCAGGCGGCGCGAGCGGCGAGGAATCGAGTGCGCGCCACTGCGGCGCGGCTTCGCGCACGCCCAAACTCGCCGCTGAATATTCGCGCGCAAACAGCGATGAGAGCGCAGGCTCCGGCGTGCGCGTGATCGGCTCTGCCTGCCAGTTGGCCATCGCGGGCGCGGCGGGTGCCTGGGCGCTGCGCTGCCCTGCCCCTTCCAGCGCATGGCGCAGGCCCGAGACGATGAAGCCGCGAATGAACGCCGGATCGCGGAACCGCACCTCGGTCTTGGCGGGGTGGACGTTGACGTCAACTTCCTGCGGCGGAACGTCGAGAAACAACGCCAGCACCGCATGGCGATCGCGCGCCAGCATATCGGCATAGGCCCCGCGCACCGCGCCCACCAGCAGCCGGTCCTTTACCGGGCGGCCATTGACGAACAGGTATTGGTGATCGGCAACCCCGCGGTTGTAGGTCGGCAGGCCGGCCACCCCGGTCAGCCGCGCTGCCCCGCGTTCGAGTTCGATCGCGACCCCGTCTTCGGCCAGTTCGCGTGCCACGATCTGCGCCACGCGGTGGGCCAGCTCCTCATCCGGCTGCACCGCAAAGACCCGGCGGCCATCGTGTTCCAGCACGAAACCGATGTCGGGCCGGGCCATCGCCAGGCGCTTCACCACATCGAGGCAGGCGGCATATTCGCTGCGCGCAGAGCGCAGGAACTTGCGCCGCGCGGGGATCTTGCCGAACAGGTCTTCCACCCGGATTCGGGTGCCCGGCGGCAGGGCGGCAGGGCCTTCGCCCGCCAGTTCGCCGTGATCGACCACCCGGCGCCAGCCTTCGCCGCCATCACGCGGGCGGCTTTCGATGGTCAGCCGCGCGACGCTGGCAATCGAAGGCAGCGCTTCGCCGCGAAATCCCAGCGTGGCGACCAGTTCGATGTGTTCGTCGGGCAGCTTCGAGGTGGCATGGCGTTCCAGCGCCAGCGCGATTTCGTCTGGCCGCATCCCGCAGCCATCGTCGGTGACCTCGATCCCGTCGAGCCCCCCGCCGGCCAGCTTCACCGCGATATTGCGCGCGCCCGCATCGACCGCATTCTCGACCAGTTCCTTGAGCGCCGAGGCCGGACGCTCGACCACCTCGCCGGCGGCGATGCGGTTAACCAGAACGTCGGGCAGGCGGCGGATCACGGGCATGGCCGCATGGGTAGCGACGAAGCGCCCGGAATTCGAGATGTGCCCTGTGCAAAAGGGCCGATTTGCGAACAAATTTTTGGCCTTTGCCTGGGCCTTGCGCTAAGGGGCAGCTTCCCATGCCAACGCAACGGCTGGCGGAGGCGTTTCAAGCGCCTTCAAAGGTCGATATTTCTACGGATTATTCAATGGCTTCGTTCTTTTCGCGATTTCTGAAGTTCGGCTCCCAGAACATGGCTATCGACCTTGGGACGGCCAACACGCTGGTCTATGTCCAGGATCGCGGAATCGTGCTCAACGAGCCTTCGGTCGTCGCGATCGAAACGATCAACGGGATCAAGCGCGTCAAGGCCGTGGGCGATGACGCCAAGATGATGATGGGCAAGACCCCCGACAGCATCGAGGCAATCCGCCCGCTGCGCGACGGTGTGATCGCCGACATCGAAATCGCCGAAGAAATGATCAAGCATTTCATCCGCAAGGTGAACGGCAAGCGCACCAGCGTGTTCAGTCCGCCGGAAATCGTGATCTGCGTTCCCTCAGGCTCGACCTCGGTCGAACGCCGCGCGATCCGTGACGCCGCCTCGAACGCGGGTGCCAGCCAGGTTTACCTGATCCTTGAACCGATGGCCGCCGCGATCGGCGCCGACATGCCCGTGACCGAGCCGGTCGGCTCGATGGTGGTCGACATTGGTGGCGGCACCACCGAAGTCGCCGTGCTCTCGTTGCGCGGCCTGGCCTATACCACCTCGGTCCGCGTCGGCGGGGACAAGATGGACGAAGCGATCGTGTCCTACGTGCGCCGCCACCACAACCTGCTGATCGGTGAAGCCACGGCCGAACGCATCAAGAAGGACTATGGCTGCGCCACCGTCCCGGCCGACGGTGTGGGCGAAACGATCCACCTCAAGGGCCGCGACCTCGTCAACGGCGTGCCCAAGGAAATCACGATCACCCAGTCGAACATCGCCGAAGCGCTGTCCGAACCGATCGGAGCGATCGTTGAAGGCGTGCGCATCGCGCTGGAAAACACCGCGCCGGAACTCGCTGCCGACATCGTCGATCAGGGCATCGTCCTGACCGGCGGCGGCGCGCTGATCCACGGGCTCGACGAATATCTGCGCGAAGAGACCGGCCTGCCGGTGTCGATCGCGGAAGATCCGCTGTCCTGCGTTGCGCTGGGCACCGGCCGCGCGATGGAAGATCCGGTCTATCGCGGCGTGCTGATGACCGCCTGAGCCATGCAAGGGTCGGCCATGCAGCATCGCGGCCGGAAGGAGTAAGCTGACATGGCGCCGCCGAGCAGCCGGCGTCCGGGTCATTCCCGCCGGGCGCAATACGGCACATTTTTCGGTTATGTGATCGCCGCCGCCGGCCTGCTGGCTGGCGGGGCGTTGCTGATCGTCTCGACCGGATCCGCCCCGGCGTTCAGCGGGCTGCGCAATGCCGCAGCCGATACCGCGGCCCCGGTTGCCGGCGTGGCCGCCACCGCACGCGGCGAAGCCAATGGCGTCTTTTCCACGATCGCCGGCTTCTTCACCTATGGCAGCCGGGTCAGCGAGCTTGAACGCGAAGTCGCACTGGCGCGGGTTCGCCTGGCCGAAGCAGCCGCGCTCAAGGGTGAAAACCAGCGGCTCAAGGCCCAGCTTGCCCTGACCGAGCAGGATCCTCGCCCCGTCGCCACCGCACGGCTGATCGGCTCCACCTCGTCCAGTTCCCGCCGCTTTGCGATGCTTGGCGCTGGCAGCACCCAGGGCGTGTTGACCGGAATGCCGGTCCGCTCGCCGCTCGGCCTGGTTGGCCGGGTGCTCGAAGTCGGCAGCCATTCGGCCCGCGTGCTGCTGATCACTGACAGCGAGAGCATCGTTCCCGTGCGGCGGGCAAGCGACGGCCTGGAAGCCTATGCCTCGGGCCGCGCGGACGGAACGCTCCAACTGCGGCTGATCAATTCGGGCGGCAGCCCGCTGCGCCGCGGTGATGCCTTTGTAACCTCGGGTCAGGGCGGCCTGTTTCGTCGCAGTCGAACCGCTGTGGGAAGAGGCCCTGAAAAACGCCGACCTGCCGCCAGAAGCCTCGGCCAAGCCGGCGGCGCGCTGATGGCCCAGTCGCTCACCGACAGCCTGCACGATCTCACTCGCCCGCGGATCAATCGCGCCCCTTCGCCGGTCGTGGCGATGGGCCTGCCCTGGCTGCTGGTTGGCTTGGGCAGCCTTGCGCCTTTCCTGCCGCTGATTGCCTCGGCTCCTGTGGTTCCCCCGTTCGGACTGCTGGTGCTGATTGCCTGGCAACAGCTGCGCCCCGGCCTCTTCCCGGTTTGGGCTGGCCTGCCGCTTGGGCTGTTCGACGATCTGTTCAGCGGCCAGCCGCTGGGCAGCGCCGTGCTGTTGTGGTCGGCAACCACCATCGCTCTGGATGTGATCGAAGCGCGCTTTCCCTGGCGCGGGTTCGTGCATGACTGGCTGGTCGCAGCCGGGTTCATCACCGCGAACCTGCTGCTCTCGCTGCAATTTGCGAACCATTCAGGCGGCCACACTCCGGTGGCCGTCATGATGCCGCAGCTGATCGTGGCGATCTTGACCTATCCGCTCGTGGCCCGCCTGGTCGGCCATTTTGACCGGTTGCGCCTGCTGCGCATCAAGGCGGTCTAGGATGCTCGGGGGAGGCCGGCGGGTCAGCTCGGGCACGCTCAGGAACAGCTTCGATCGCCGCAGCGTGGTGATCGGCGGCCTGCAGGCCGGTATCGGCACGCTGCTGGCGGCACGCATGGGCTGGATCGCACTGGTCCAGAACGACAAGTATCAGACCTTGTCGGAAAGCAACCGCGTCAACCTCACCCTCATCCCGCCCCGGCGCGGCTGGATTCTGGATCGCCATGGCGCGCCGCTGGCGACCAACCGGGCCGACTTCCGGGTTGACCTGATCCCCGAGCGCCTGGTCGATCCCGACCGCACCATCGAGGAACTCGCCAAGCTGCTGCAACTGGGCGACGACAAGGTCACCGACCTCAAGGACAAGCTCGACAAGGCCCACGGCTTTCGCCCGGTCGAAGTCGCCTCGGGGCTGGATTGGGACAACTTCGCCGCAGTCAGCGTGCGCTTGCCCGACCTGCCCGGGGTGATCGCCCAGCGCGGCTTTTCGCGCTGGTATCCCACGGGGCCTTCGGTCGGCCACCTGATCGGCTATGTCGGCCCGGCCTCCGCCAAGGACTACGAAAAGGAAAAGAACCCGCTGCTGGTCACCCCCGGGTTCAAGATCGGCAAGGATGGGCTGGAAAAGCATTTCGAGACCTATCTGCGCGGCGTGCCAGGCGCGCGGCGGGTCGAAGTCACGGCCAGCGGCAAGATCGTGCGCGACCTGGAAATGCGCGAGGACGTGCCGGGCCACCCCCTCAAGCTGACGATCAACGGCCCGCTGCAAGACTATGCCGCGCGCCGCCTCGGGCTTGAGTCCGGCGCGGTCGTGGTGATCGACTGCGAGAACGGCGACTTGCTGGCGATGACCTCGATGCCCAGCTACGATCCCAACAGCTTCTCCGACGGGATCGGCCGCATCGAATGGAAGATGCTGTCCGACGACGATCACGTGCCGCTGCTCAACAAGGCCGTGCGCGGCCTCTATCCGCCCGGCTCGACGATGAAGCCGATGGCCACGCTTGCGCTGCAATTGCACGGCGTTGATCCCGACGAACGGGTCAATTGCCCGGGCGGGTACCGGCTCGGCAGCCGCTTCTTCCGCTGCGATGCGGTCCACGGCTCGGTCGACATGCGCTCGGCGATCGAGCACAGCTGCAACACCTATTTCTGGTCGATGGCGCACCGCGTTGGCTATGACGCCATCGCCCCGGTCGCCAAGCAATTGGGCCTGGGCCAGGAATTCGAACTGCCCGGCACACCCCAGCGCTATGGCACGATCCCGGACGCTGCGTGGAAGATGCGCCGCTTCAAGCAGGAATGGAGCGCGGCGGATTCGCTCAACGCCTCGATCGGCCAGGGCTATGTGCTGGCTTCGCCGCTGCAGCTGGCGGTGATGACCTCGCGGATCGCCTCGGGCAAGAACCTCAATCCCTCGCTCATCTATGGCAAGCCGATGCCGCTTGGCCCGGCCCTGCCCTTCACCCCCGAACAGCTCGCCGTGGCGCATGACGGGATGTTCCGCGTGGTCAACGGTTCGGGCACGGCCACGGCCAGCCGGATCCAGATCGGCAATGTCCAGATGGCCGGCAAGACCGGCACCGCCCAGGTCCGCGCGCTGGTCAGCCGCGGCCATGTCGGCGACTGGAAGTCGCGCGACCATTCGTTGTTCATCTGCTACGCCCCGGCCGATGCCCCGCGCTATGCGATTTCGGTCGTGGTCGAACATGGCATGTTCGGCGCCCGCGCCGCAGCGCCAATCGCGCGCGACGTGATGACCTTCCTGTTCGATCCGGCAACCGCGCTAGCCACCCTCCACAGCCTTGAAGCTGGCTGGGGCGGCACGCCCAGCGAGCGCATGGCTGCCAAGTATCGCTCGTCGGTTTCGCAATATGGCACCTCGGCCCCCAAGGTTGGTGACGACGAAGCCGTGCGCGCGGCGATCGACAAGGTCGACAATGCCAGCGTGCCGGTCGACAGCCCGTCAAACGCGCCCGCCACCACGCGGGCCGAAGAACCCGCACAGGCGCCGCCCGCACCAGCAGCGGCACTTTCCCCAGCGGTCAGCGCCCAGCCTGTGCAGGACCAGCCATGAACCGCCGCATCATCCCCGAAGCGATCGCGCGCGAGCCCTGGCACGTGATCCTGCCGCTGTTCGCGCTCAACACCTTTGGCTCGGCAACGCTCTATTCGGCCGCTGGCGGAAACCTCAAGCCGTGGGCCTTGCTCCACGAGATCCACTTCGCGGTCTTTCTCGTGATGGCGCTGGTCATTTCCCGCCTGCCGCGCGATCTGTTCAAGATGGCCGCCTTTCCCGGTTACGCAGTGCTGCTGGTGCTGCTGGTGCTGGTGGAACTGATCGGCGGGATTGGCGGGGGCAGCCAGCGCTGGCTCAACCTCGGTTTCATGACACTCCAGCCTTCGGAGCTGATGAAACCCGGCATCGTGCTGGTGCTCGCCCGCTTCTTCGACACCCTTCCCCCAACGATGACCCGCAGTTGGCGGGCGTTGCTGCCGGCAGGCGCCCTGGTCGGCGTTCCCGCGCTGCTCGTGATCATCCAGCCCGATCTTGGCACCGGCCTGTCGATTTGTGCCGGGGCCGCGGTGGTGATCTTCCTTGCGGGACTGCCGCTCGGCTGGTTCATCGGCGCGGGCCTGGCCGGGGTGATCGCAGCCCCGCTCGCCTTTTTCACGCTGCTGCATGACTATCAGCGCAAGCGCGTGCTGATCTTCCTCGATCCCGAAAGCGATCCGCTGGGATCGGGCTATCACATCTCGCAATCGAAGATCGCGATCGGCTCGGGTGGGTTCTGGGGCAAGGGTTTCGGGAACGGCAGCCAGAGCCACCTCGAATACCTCCCCGAAGCGCACACCGACTTTGCCTTTGCCACCATGGCCGAGGAATGGGGCATGCTGGGCGGGCTGTGCATCCTGGCGGTGTTTATGTGGGTGCTGCGCTGGGGCCTGCAGGTGGCGCGCGCCTCGAACGACCGGTTCTCGATGCTGCTGGCCGCCGGCATGACCTTCACGATCTTCTTCTACATGGCGATCAACATGATGATGGTCATGGGCCTCGCCCCGGTGGTCGGAATCCCGCTGCCGTGGATCAGCCACGGCGGCTCTTCGATGATGACCAACATGTTCTGCGTCGGCACGATCATGGCCGTGGATCGGTGGAACAAGCGCGGCGGATCGGCCG
>JAYSCF010000056.1:0-10334 GCA_041915005.1 Novosphingobium sp. | reverse complement strand
CGGCTGCTCGATGCGGGGGCGGTGCGGGTAACCACCCAACACGACAGCGTCGCCACGCAGGAAATCCGCTTTGGCGACAATGACCGGCTGGCCGCGCGCGTGGCCCAAGCCGCGCGGGCCGATGCGGTGCTGCTGCTGTCCGATGTCGATGGCCTGTTCGATCGCAACCCGGCAGAACCCGGCGCGACGCTGCTGGCCGAAGTGCGCGGGATCACGGCGGACATCCACGCGATGGCCACCGGCGGATCGTCCTCGGGCATGGGCTCGGGCGGGATGACCTCCAAGCTGCAGGCGGCCGAAATTGCCGAGCGCGCGGGGATCGCGCTGGCGATTGCCAGCGGGCTGGCCGATGCCCCGGTGGCGCGCGCGTGCGAGCAGGGGATCGGCACGCTGTTCCTGCCCCGCCGCAAGGATGCCGCGCGCAAGGCCTGGCTGGGCGGGCGGCTGCGGCTCAAGGGCGCGCTGACGGTCGATGCCGGGGCAGAGCGGGCGCTGGCGCGGGGCGGCAGCCTGCTGGCCGCCGGGATCATCGGTGTCGAAGGCGAATTTCAGCGCGGCGATGCCGTGGCGATCCGCAGCGATGCCGGGGCTACGCTGGCGCATGGGCTGAGCGAATACGATGCGCTGGAATGCGCGCGGCTGATGGGGACGCAATCGGGTGATCAGGCCGCCCTGCTGGGCTATGCCCCGCGTTCGGCCGTGGTGCACCGCGATCAGATGGTCCTGCTGTGATCCTGGCGATCACCGGGGCGACCGGGTTTGTCGGCCAGGCGCTGCTTGATCATGCCCAAGCCGCCGGGATCACGGTGCGCGCGCTGACCCGCCGGGCGCAGGCCCCGCGCCCCGGCACGATCTGGATCGAAGGCGATCTGTCCCATGCCGCCGCGCTGCGCCAACTGGTGCGGGGCGCCGATGCGGTGATCCACGTGGCCGGGGTGGTCAACGCCCCCGATGCCGCCGCCTTCGAGGCGGGCAACGTGGCTGGCACGCTGGCCGTGATCGAGGCGGCGCTGGCCGAAGGGGTGGAGCGGTTCGTCTGCGTCTCCTCGCTTTCGGCGCGCGAACCGGGGCTGTCGGCCTATGGCGCGTCGAAGGCCAAGGCGGAAAAGCTGGTCAGGGCCAGCGGGCTCGATTGGACCGTGGTGCGCCCGCCGTGGATCTATGGCCCGCGCGATGGTGATACGCTCGACATGTTCAAGGCCGCGCGCTGGGGGGTGATGCCGATGCCGCCGCGCGACGGGCGCAGTTCGCTGCTCCACGTCGATGACCTGGCGCGGCTGCTGCTGGCGCTGGTGCCCGGCGGCGAAGGGGTGAGCCAGCAGGTGTTCGAACCCGATGACGGGCGCGAACAGGGTTGGAGCCACCATGAGGTGGCCCGCGCGATCGGCTGGGCGATGGGGCGGCGGCCATGGGTGCTGCACCTGTCGCGTGGTGCGCTGGAACGCGCGGCCCGGGCCGATCGGTTCCTGCGCCGGGGCAAGGCCAAGCTGACGCTCGACCGGGTCGGCTACATGACCCATCCAGACTGGGTGGTGCGCCACGGCGCCCGCCCGCCCGCCGATCTGTGGCAGCCGCAAGTGCCGACCCGCGAGGGGCTCAAGGCGACGGCGCAGTGGTATCGCGACAGCGGCTGGATCTGATCTAAGCAGCTGCTTAGACAGGGCTATATAAGCAGCTGTGGCTCGCAGCCGATGCCGCGATGGTCCACTGCGCTCCGGCCGGGAGGGCATTCGGAGCATCACATGGACGACAATTTGCAACCACCGCGCCGCTGGGATCCGATCGTCAAGCTGACGCATTGGGGGATCGTGGCGGCGGTCATCGGCAATGCCCTGGTCACCGAAGAAGGGTCTGGCTGGCATATCTGGGTGGGCTATGGCCTGGCCGGGCTGCTGGCCTTGCGCCTGCTGTGGGGGCTGATCGGCCCGCGTGAGGCGCGCTTCAGCGCCTTTCCGCCCAACCCTTCGCGCGCGCTGACGCATCTGAACGAGATCGGCCGCGGCGAAGTGACGCGCCATCCCTCGCACAATCCGCTGGGCGCGCTGATGGTCTATGCCATCTGGGGCACGCTGCTGGTGGTGATTGGCAGCGGCATTGCCATGTCCGGCCCGCCGCCCGCCAACCCCTCGGCAGTCGAAGGGCGCGAGAAGGAAGGCGGCGAAGGCCGCGAAGGCGGCAAGGCCGAGACCGAGGAGGAAGCCGGCGAGGCGCGCCCGCCCGCCGTTGGCGCGGCGCCAATCACGCCTGCGGCAATCGCGACCAGAGCCCCGCGTGAGGACGCCCGCGAGGAAGCCCGCGAGGAACGGGGCGAGCGTGAAGAGCGCGCGGAAGCGGCCGCGCGCAAGCCCGTGCCTGCTGCCGCTATGCCCGATGCCATTCCGGCGCCCGTCGCCCCCAAGGCGGAAACCGCCGCCGAAGCCGGCGAGCGCGCCGAAGCCGGCGAAGCGGGAGAAGCGGGTGAGGAGGACGAAGCCGTGGCCGAAGTCCATGAAGTGGCGGTCAACTTGCTCTATCTCCTGATCGCGCTGCACCTTATGGGAGTGGTGTTCGAAACGCGCCGCAGTGGCCGCGAGATCGTGGGTGCGATGCTGCCTGGGGGTAGCCGCCGCGCCTGAAAGGGCCGGGATGAAACCAGTGCAGTCCCCGAGGTCAAGACGCCGCGACCGGCAGGTGCTGCTGGTCGCGGCGATCGTCGTGGTGCAGGCCGTGGCGGCCGTGTTCTTCGTGGCCGATGCCCTGGGCGATGTGTCCGAAGCTGGCGTGACCCGGCATATCGCGGTTGAGGCGCTGATTGCCTTTGCGCTGCTGGCGGGTGTTGGTCTGGGCGCCTGGCATACCCGGGTGCTGCTGGCCGATGCGCGCCGCCGTGATCAGGCCCTGGCCGTGGCCTCGGGCGCCTTGGCGGATCATATCGCCGAGCGGTTTCGCGATTGGGGCCTGACGGCGGCAGAGGGCGAAGTGGCGCTGTTCGCGCTGAAGGGCTGCGATGCGGCCGAGATTGCGCGGCTGCGCGGCGCTTCGCCCGGCACGGTGCGGGCGCAGCTCAGCCACGTTTATGCCAAGGCCGGGGTCACCAGCCAGGCGGCGCTGGTCAGCCTGTTTATCGAGGATTTGCTCGATCCGGCTCAGAACGCCGGATCGTAGCCCGGGGGCAGATCGCTGACGCTATCGGCAGCGCCATCGACGTGGATGCCGCATTCGGTCTTGTCCCAGCCGCGCCAGCGGCCCGCGCGCGGATCTTCGCCGGCGGCAACCTTGCTGGTGCAGGGCGAACAGCCGATCGAGGGATAGCCTTGTGCCACCAGCGGATGCGGCGGCAGGCCGGTGGCGGCGAAATAGGTTTCGATCTGGTCGCTTGACCAGTCGGCCAACGGATTGACCTTGAGCCGCCCGGCGGCATCGGTGGTGTCGATTTCGAACCGGGCCAGGCCCGCGCGGGTCGCGCTCTGGAAACCTTTGCGCCCGGTCAAGCTGGCATCGAACCCGGCCAGCGCCTTGGCCAGCGGGGCAACCTTGCGGATTTCGCAGCAGCCATCGGGATCATAGGACCAGCGCAGCCCGCTTTCATCGCGCTTGGCAAGGTCTGCGGCATCGGGGGCGAGGTTGATCAGATTGGTCAGCCCGATCCGGGCCACCAGGTCATCGCGGTAGGCCAGCGTTTCGGGAAAATGCTTGCCCGTATCAAGGAACAGCACCGGCACGGCCGGGTCGATGCTGGCGATCAGGTGCAGCAGCACCGCCGATTCCGCACCGAAGCTGGAAACCGAGGCGATCCGCCCGGCCAGCCCTTCCTTGATCACCGCCTCCAGCATCTCGTGCGTCGCCACGCCGGCAAAGCGCGCGTTGAGCGCCTCTGCATCCGCCGCGGTAAAGCGGGGGGCGGTGTCGAGCCGGTCGATGCTGCGGGCGGCTTCAGCCATTCGCCTTGATCCCATGCCGTTTGGCCCAGATCGGGGCGCGGCCATCGGTGGTCGGCTGATAGACTTCGCCATAGCGGGCAAAGGCGGCATCGGCATCGGCCGGATCCAGCGCGGCTTCGGGGGCAAAGGCATCGAACCCGCAGCGGCGCATATAGGCGAGCTGGTCGATCAGCACATCGCCCACGGCGCGCAGTTCGCCGTCATAGCCCGCTTCGCGCAGGATCCGCGCCGCCGAATAGCCGCGGCCATCGCCAAACACCGGGAAGTTCACTTCGACCAGACGGATCCGGCCAAGGTGCGGGATCAGATCGCGGGCATCATCGCCCGGCTCGATCCGCACGGCGGCGGCGTTGGTCTGTTCGCCAAAGGCATCGACGGTGACGCCGGGATCGGCAACCGGTTCGTCATCGCGGAACCGGAACTGGACTTCAGCCATAGATCGCCTCCTTGAACGCGGGCATGCCAAGACGGCGGTAGGTGTCGAGGAAGCGTTCGCCATCGGCGCGCTGGGCAAGGTAGAAATCGGTCACGCGTTCAACCGCGCCAACGATCCCGTCTTCGTCAAAGCCGGGGCCGGTGATCTGGCCGAGCGAGGTATCGGCCCCTTCGCAGCCGCCGAGCAGCAACTGGTAGTTTTCCACCCCCTTGCGGTCGACGCCGAGGATGCCGATGTGGCCCGCGTGGTGATGCCCGCAGGCGTTGATGCAGCCCGAAATCTTGAGCTTGAGCTCGCCGATTTCCTGTTCCTTGGCGGCCATGCGCGTGGAGATCTTCTGCGCGACCGGGATCGAGCGGGCATTGGCCAGCGTGCAGTAATCCAGCCCCGGGCAGGCGATGATATCACCGATCCGGTCGATATTGGCAGCGGCCAGATCGTTGGCCTTGAGCACCTGCCACAGCGCGTAAAGATCGGCCTTCTTCACGTGCGGCAGAACGATGTTCTGGGTGTGGGTGACGCGCAGTTCATCGAAGCTGTAACGCAGCGCGAGATCGGCCATGGCGCGGATCTGATCGGCGCTGGCGTCCCCCGGGATGCCGCCCACGGGCTTGAGGCTGATGCTGACGATGGCATAGCCGGGCTGCTTGTGGGGATGGGTGTTGCGATCCACCCACAGCGCGAAATCGGGATCGCTGCTGTCGATGGCATCGGCCAGGCCGGTTTCGAACGCGGGATCGGTGAAGAAGCCCTTGATCCGATCGAGTTCGGCCAGCGGCGGTTCGATGTTCTGGCTTTGCAGGTGGGCGAATTCGGCTTCGACCTGGCGGGTATATTCGTCCTTGCCCAGTTCGTGGACCAGGATCTTGATCCGCGCCTTGTACTTGTTGTCGCGGCGGCCATAGCGGTTGTAGACGCGCAGGCAGGCCTCCGAATAGGTGATCATCTGATCGATCGGAACGAAAGCGTTGATGCACGGCGCGATCATCGGGGTGCGGCCCATGCCGCCGCCGACATAGAACGCGGCGCCCAGTTCACCCGCGGCGTTCTTCACGATTTCGATCCCGATATCGTGCAGGCGCATCGCGGCGCGGTCGGTGGCGCTGGCGATCACCGCCATCTTGAACTTGCGCGGCAGGAAGCTGAATTCCGGGTGGAAGGTGCTCCACTGCCGGATCAGTTCGGCATAGGGGCGCGGATCGATCACTTCATCGGCGGCCGCGCCAGCGAACTGGTCGGACGTGGTGTTGCGGATGCAGTTGCCGCTGGTCTGGATGGCGTGCATTTCGACCTTGGCAAGATCGGCCAGGAGATCGGGAGCCTCTTCCAGCTTGATCCAGTTGTACTGGATGTTCTGGCGGGTGGTGAAGTGGCCATAGCCGCGGTCATACTTGTCCGCGATGTCGCCCAGCGCGCGCATCTGGGTGCTGCTGAGCGTGCCATAGGGCACCGCCACGCGCAGCATATAGGCGTGCAGCTGCAGATAGAGCCCGTTCATCAGGCGCAGCGGACGGAACGCTTCCTCGGCCAGGCTGCCATCGAGGCGGCGGCGGACCTGGTCGCGGAATTCCTCGACGCGGGCATCGACCATCGCCTGGTCATATTTGTCATACTGATACATCAGATCACCCAGTTTCCGGCTTCGGGATCGGCCGGCTTCAGTGTCAGGTCGGGGCGCACGGTCGGGCCGAGCGCGCGGATGCGTTCCTTGATGTGCGCCGGGCGGATGCCCTTGGCATCGCGGGCGGCATCGATGGCATAGGCGCCGGTGACGCGGCGGGCGGCCTGTTCGCGCGCGATCACGGTATCGCCATGATCGCCAACATCGACGGCGTCTTCGACATGGAGCGACCATTCCACGCCGTCCCACCAGGTGACGGCGCCGGATTTGAGGTCATTGCCGGTCAGGATCTTCACTGTGCTACCTCCAGCGCGAGTGCGCGCAATTCCTGGTCCTGCGGCTGGGCCGTGACTTCGCCGATCACGATCAGGGCAGGGCTTTTGACTTTCTTTGCGGTGACCAGCGCGGGCAGGCCGGCCAGTGCGCTGCGCAGCACCCGCATATTGGCGCGGGTGGCGTTTTCGATCACCGCCACGGGCATGTCGGGGGCAAGGCCGTCCGCGATCAGCTTTTCGGCGATCGCCTCGGCCGTGGCGACGCCCATGTAGATCACCAGCGTGCGGCCCTGGCCGGCAAGGCCCGCCCAGTTCTGGTCCGACAGGCCCTTGCACTGCCCGGCCACGAAGCTGACGACCGAGGCCGCCTTGCGGTGGGTCAGCGGGAGCTGGGCGGCGGCGGCCGCGCCGATCGCAGCGCTGATCCCGGGGACGACTTCGACCGGAACCCCGGCCGCGCGGCAGGCTTCGGCTTCTTCGCCGCCGCGCCCGAAGATGAACGGATCGCCGCCCTTCAATCGCACGACTTCGCGGCCCGCCAGCGCTTCACGCACCAGCAGGGCGTTGATGTCGTCCTGGGCCATGGTGTGGCGCGAACGGCTCTTGGCGACGGAAATCAGCCGGGCGTCGGCGCGGGCCAGCGCCAGGATCGCCGGATCGACCAGCCCATCGTGAACGATCAGCCCGGCGCGCATGACCAGCCGCGCGGCGCGCAGGGTCAGCAGATCTGGATCGCCGGGACCGGCGCCGACCAGCCAGACCTTGGCCGGCACGGGGGCGGCGGGCGAGGAGGCAGCTTTGCTCATCCTTCTGCAATGGGCAGGCCGGCGCGATCATGCCAGCCAGAATGGCTTTGCAGGGGATAAGGTCAGCTATCGCGGTCGGCGGGCAGCGGGGCGGACAGGGGGGCGGCGGGCGGCGGCGATTGCGGCCATTCCTTCACGTGGATGTCGCGCTGGGGATAGGGCAGGCCGATCCCGTGTTCGCGGAACAGGTGCCAGACCCGCTTAAGCACGTCGGAGCGGATATTGCCGATCCCGGCTTCGGGATCGTCGATCCACATCAGGATCTCGAAGTTGACGGCATTTTCCCCGAACCCGGCGAGCCAGGCCACCGGGGCAGGTTCATCCAGCACGCGGCGGGATTCGTGCGCGGCGCGCAGCATCAGCTGTTCGGCCAGTTCCAGATCGCTGCCATAGGCCACGCCCACCGGCACCTTTACCCGCACGTCGCGATCGGTGAACGACCAGTTTTCGACCGTGGTGGTCATCAGGTGTTCGTTCGGGATCAGGTATTCGATCCGGTCGCGGGTGATGACCGAAACCGCGCGGATGCCGATGCGGTTGACCTGCCCGACCGTGCGGTTGGCGCCGTCGCCCACCGCGATCACGTCGCCCGGCTTGATCGAGCGATCCGCCAGCAGGATCATGCCCGAAATGAGATTGCCGAAGGTCTTTTGCAGGCCAAAGCCGATGGCCAGGCCAAAGGCGCCCGAAAAGACCGTCAGCGCGGTCAGGCTGATGCCGAGGATATCGATCCCGATCAGGACCAGCCCGACCCAGACGATGATCGCGCTGACCTTTTCGCCAAGCAGTTGCTGCGCCGGATCCAGCCGGTGCATCCGCCGGAACAGGCGCCGCACCACCATGTTGAGCAGCCGCCCGATCACCACCACGCCGACTGCAACCACCACGACCTGCAAGGCGTGGTAGATCGATATGCGGTAGGTCCCGATGTTGAAGCCGAAACTGTCGAGCCAGCCGAACAGTTCGGGCAGGCTGCCGATCGCGTTCATGCCCGGCTCCAGGCGGCGAGGCCGCGGTCAAGGTCGGCGATCAGGTCGGCGCTGTCTTCCAGCCCGATCGACAGGCGCACGCCAAAGCGGTCGGTGCTGGCCATGCCGGGCAGCGGCCAGGCAGTGGCGCTGCGCAGGTTGGCGGGATCGACCGGGGTGGCCAGGCTTTCAAATCCGCCCCAGCTGAACCCGATCCCAAACAGGCTGAGCCCATCGATCAGCGCGTCGCGGGCCTTGGCGTCCTTGCCCTTGAGGACGAAGCTGAACAGCCCGCAGCCGCCGGTGAAATCGCGCGCCCAAAGGTCATGCCCGGGCGAGCCGGGCAGCATCGGGCACAGCACGCGGGCCACTTCGGGCCGGGCATCGAGCCAACGGGCGAGTTCCAGCGCGCTGGCGGTTTCGCGTTCAAGGCGCAGCCCCATCGTGCGCAGGCCCCGCGCGGCAAGCGCGGCATCATCGGGCGAGACGACCTGGCCCAGTTGCTGGGCGGTGCGGCGCAGCTTGGCGTAATGCGCCGCGCCTGCGCTGGCGCTGCCGAGCATGACATCGCTGTGCCCGCCGACATGCTTGGTCAGGCTCATCACGCTGATATCGGCGCCGTGGGCCAGTGCGGCAAAGCCCAGCGGCGAGGCCCAGGTGTTGTCGAGCACCACGGTCAGGCCGTGGGCCTTGGCTGCCGCACACAGCGCCGGCACGTCCTGCACCTCCATCGTCAGGCTGCCCGGGCTTTCGAGCAGCACGGCGCGGGTGCGCGGGCAGATCGCGGCTGCGAAGGCGCCGGGATCAAGCGGATCGAACCAGCGCGTCTCGATCCCGAAATCCTTGAGCAGCCCGCGCCCGAGGTTGCGGGTCGGCTCATAGGCGTTGTCGGTCATCAGCAGGACATCGCCGGGGCGCAGCACCGCCATCAGCGCGCCCGCCAGCGCCGCCACGCCCGAGGGGTAAAGCACCGTTCCCGCCGCGCCCGGTTCCAGCGCGGTCAGCGCATCGGCCAGCGCCCACTGGGTCGGCGCGCCGCGCCGGCCATAGTAGAAATGACCATCCTCGTTGGGCTTGCCGGCATGCAGCGCGGCCGTATCGGGATAGAGATGGGTGGAGGCGCGCCACACCGGCACGCTGACCACGGCGCCGGGCTGGCCGGGCGTGCCGGTCCATTCCGCCTTGCGCCCGCTGGTGACAAGCCGGGTGGCAGGTTTCAAATTCTGGTCGTCAGTGCCCCCGGCCATGGATCAGGCCACCGTTGCCTTGGGCGTATCGGGATCGGCGCCCCATTCGGTCCAGCTGCCATCATAGAGCGCGGCATCGTCCTTGCCGATCAGGTGCAGCGCGAACAGCAGCACGCAGGCGGTCACCCCGCTGCCGCAGCTGGTCACGATCGGCTTGGCCAGATCGACCCCGGCGCTTTCAAAGGCGGCTTTCAGCCCGGCCTTGTCCTTGAACGTGCCATCGGCGTTGTACAGCTCGGTATAGGGTACGTTGAACGAGCCCGGGATGTGGCCGCTGGCGATGTTCGGGCGCGGATCGCCTTCTTCGCCCGACCACCGCTTGGCCCCGCGGGCGTCGATCACCTGTTCGTCCTTGCTGTGCAGGTTGGCCAGCACATGCGCCTTGGTGCGCAGGTTCTTGTCATCCTGCCAGACGGTGAAATGGCGGTGGCGCAGGCTTTCCTTGCCCTGGGCCAGCGGACGCCCTTCGGCCTTCCACTTGCCGATCCCGCCATCGAGAATCGCGACATCGTGGGCGCCGAACATCTTGAGCATGAACCATGCCCGCGCCGAGGTCTTCACCGCGCTATCATCATACAGCACGATGCGGCTGCCATCGCCCAGGCCCAACGTCTGCATCCGGCTGGCGAACTTTTCCGCCGGGGGCAGGGTGTTCTCGATCGGCGCGTTGACATCGACCAGTTCGCCCAGATCCATGAACACCGCGCCGGGGATGTGGCCGGCCTCGTATTCGGCCTGCGCATCGCGGCTGGCGCCAGGCAGGTGCTTGGTGCAGTCAACAATCCTGAGATCGCTCGCGCCCATTTCGTTGGCGAGCCACTCGGTCGAAACCAGACTATCCATGTTGCTCATGTCCTCCTCGCACAGTGCATGCGCGGCATTTCGCCGTCTTGGCAGCGCCCCTCTCGCTGCAGATGCGAAAGGATTAGACCCGTGGGGGAGCGGCGTCGAGGGGGGAGTTGGAGAATTTGCTTCCAGATACGGGAACTAGGGTTTGTTCCACTCAGTGGAAGCATCACCGGCCCGCTCCCCCGGCCCAACCACCCATATCGTATGCTATC
>JAYSCF010000055.1:0-10384 GCA_041915005.1 Novosphingobium sp. | reverse complement strand
CAGGCCCGGGACATATTGGCTGACCTTGTCTTCAAGGCTGCGGATCGCGCCGTCCTGGATCGCGGCGCCGACCAGCGTCGAGGTGAACGACTTGGCGACCGAGAAGCTGGTCCAGCGGCCCTTGGGGTCAAAGCCCAGGCCATAGCGTTCGAACCGCACCTTGCCGTCCTGCACGATCACCAGGCCCGCCGCGCGCTGCCCGGCCATGTATTGGTCCACCCCGGGGATGGTCAGCGGCTTGCCCGCCGGCAGCGCCAGGGGTTGGGCCGCAGGGGCGATGTGGTTGGCCTCGGCCAGGATCGGCAGGCGATCCATCGCCCGGAACGCCGCATCGCGCTGGGGCTGCGACCAGCCGAGCACGTCGGCATTGGTCGGCATGGCCGCCAGCAGTCCGCGGGTTTCCCGGTCCAGGCTGGCATACCAGCCGCCGCCTGCCAGCAGGATCGCGCCGATTGCAGTCAGCGCCATGGTCCGTTTGCGCATGGTTTTCCTCTCCCCCGCTATTCTCCCACGCGGGAGCATAGCCGGGGGAGCGGCAAAGGAAAGCGCGTTCGGAAACGGGGGCTCAGGGCCGGCCGATGCTGGTGTAGTCAAACCCCTTGGCGCGGATTTCGGCCGGATCGTAGATATTGCGCAGATCGACCAGCACCGGCGCCTTGGCCAGTTGCTTGACCCGGGCAAGGTCAAGCGCGCGGAACGCGTCCCATTCGGTCACGATTACCACGGCATCGGCGCCTTCGATCGCGGCATAGGCGCTGGCCTGCATCGCAACGTCGGGCATCAGCGGCGCGGCAACGTCCATCCCTTCGGGATCATAGGCGGCCACTGCCACCCCGGCATCGCCCAGCGCCTGGGCAATCGCGATCGATGGGGCATCGCGCATGTCGTCGGTGTTGGGCTTGAAGGTCAGGCCAAGCAGGGCAACCTTCTTGCCGCGCGCGGCGTCCATCCCGCCCAAGGCCTCGATCACCTTGCGGCCCATCGCGCGTTTGCGCGCATCGTTGACCTTGACCACGGCTTCGACGATCCGGGTTGGGGCTTCATAATCCTCTGCGGTCTTGAGCAGGGCCAGCGTGTCCTTGGGGAAGCACGAGCCGCCATAGCCCGGCCCGGCGTGGAGGAACTTGGACCCGATGCGCCCGTCCATCCCGATCCCGCGGCTGACGTCCTGCACGTCGGCGCCAACCTTTTCGCACAGGTCCGCCATTTCGTTGATGAAGGTGATCTTGACCGCCAGAAAGGCGTTGGCGGCATATTTGATCAGTTCGGATGAGCGGCGCGAGGTGAACAGGATCGGCGCCTTGTTGAGAAACAGCGGGCGATAGACCTCGTTCATCACGCCGCGCGCCCATTCGTCATCGGTGCCGATCACGATCCGGTCGGGGCGCTTGAAATCGCCGATCGCGGCGCCTTCGCGCAGGAATTCGGGGTTCGAGGCCACGGCG
The DNA here is from genome assembly GCA_041915005.1 of Novosphingobium sp. Taxonomy (GTDB): domain Bacteria; phylum Pseudomonadota; class Alphaproteobacteria; order Sphingomonadales; family Sphingomonadaceae; genus Novosphingobium. The sequence goes on along the minus strand of JAYSCF010000055.1, from coordinate 8,939 downwards.
AACTGCACGTCCAGCCCGCTGTCGCGCAGGATCCGCTCGACCTCGTCGCCGGTGCCGACCGGCACGGTCGACTTGGTCACGATCACCGCGGGCTGCTTGAGATTGTCGGCGATTTCCTGGGCCACGGCATAGACGAACGAAAGATCGGCATGGCCATCGCCGCGGCGGCTGGGGGTGCCCACCGCGATGAAGATCGCGGCGGCATCGGCGATGCCTTCGGCCAGATCGGTGGTGAACGAGAGGCGCCCCGCGCGCATGTTCGAAGTCACCAGTTCGGCCAGGCCCGGTTCGTAGATCGGCATGATCCCGGCCTGCAGGCTTTCGACCTTGGCCGGATCCTTGTCGATGCAGACCACGTCATGCCCGAAATCGGCAAAACAGGCCCCCGATACCAGCCCGACATAGCCAGAGCCGACCATTGCGATCTTCATCAGATACTCCTTTGCGAGGCGCGCACCGCGCCTTCATCTTCATGGGCCTCGATAAACCAGCGCGCCGTGCCTTCAAGCCCCAGCGCGGTCAACCGGCCCGAGGCATAGGCCCCGGTATCGATGCCGATGCGGTTGTGGCGCACTTCGGGTGCGCCGAAAATGGTATGGCCGTGGACCACCACCGCGCCGAAATCGGCCTCGTGGCGCAGGAACGGTTCGCGGATCCAGCGCAGATCCTGGGTCTGTTGCTGGTCCAGCGGCACGGCGGGATCGATCCCGGCGTGGACGAACAGGTAATCGCCCAGCGCGATCTGGTCCTCGAAGCTGCGGATGAAGGCGATGTCCTTTGCCGGGATCGCCGCCTGCATCAGGGCGCGGGTTTCGGCAATGTCGCAGCGGCTGTAGTGCGCGGGATCGATCGGATAGCTCAGCAGCGTTTCCTTGCCGCCAAAGCGCAGGAACGCGCGCAGCGCGGCATCGCTTTCGAGGCTGGCCAGCAGCATTTCCTCGTGGTTGCCGGCCAGCACGCGCACCGGGCAGCGGGCTTGCCAGTCCCGGACAAAGGCGATCACCCCGGCGCTGTCCGGCCCGCGATCGATCAGATCGCCCAGCAGGATGATAGTGGTCTGCGCGTCGCCGCGTGCCGCATCGTCAGCCTCGATCGCAGCGGCCAGCGCGCGCAGCAGATCGAGCCGGCCGTGAATGTCGCCCACGGCATAGACCCGCTCGCCCGGGGGCAGGGCAGCGGATGAGGGGGCGCTCTGGGAGGCGCTGAAAAGATTGCGCAGTGATTTGAGCATTGCTCGGGCGAGGTGAGTGGCAAGACCTATAGTCTGGCAGCGCAGGGTTAACAACGGATAGCATAGGGCACCGCGCGGGCCCGGATGCGGTAAAGTGCTGCCTGTTGCCCGGTTATAACGCCTTTCCCCCTTGTGCAGCGCAGGGCTGGTATGATCAACGTGCCTACCCGTTCCGCCCCCAACCTAAGGATCGCAGCCATGTTCCCTCCTCTTCGCGCCTTGTGCGGCGCCGTGCTGCTTGGCGGCGTTCTGGCTGCGGCGCCCGCCCGGGCCGATGAAACCGACGTGCCTTCGGCCGTCACGGTTACAGCCACGACCGGTGTGGTGAGCGATTACCGGTTCCGCGGCCTGTCGCAGAGTTCGGGTGATCCGGCGGTGCAGGGCGGGGTCACGGTGGCTCATGCCAGCGGCGTCTATGCCGGGGCGTGGGGATCCTCGATCGATTTTGGCGCGGTCGGCCCGGCTGCGAGCGCGACCTATGGCGGCGCCGAGCTTGACCTGTTCGGCGGCTGGAGCGGCGAAGTGGCCAGCGGCATCACCGCCGATCTCGGGCTGACCTATTACGCCTATCCCGATGGCCATGTCGGCAAGGCCGAGTTTTTCGAACCCTATGCCTCGCTGTCGACCACGCTCGGGCCGGCCACGGCGAAGCTGGGCATCAACTACGCCTGGAAGCAGGCTGCGCTCAATTTCGATGGCGGCGCGAAAGACGACAACCTCTATCTCTATGGCGAACTGGGGGGCGGGATTCCCAATACCCCGGTTTCGCTTTCGGCCCATCTCGGCTGGACCAAGGGGGCGCTTTCGCCCAACTTCGCGACCGGCCGCACGCTGAGCTACAAGGGCGGGTTCGATTACAGCCTGGGCGCCAGCGTCAGCCTCAGCCGCAGGCTGTCGCTTGGGGTGAGCTATGTCGGGGTCGATGGCCGCGATCTGTCGGGCTATTCCAAGGATGCGGTGATCGGTTCGGTCAAGCTGGCGTTCTAGAGCCGGTTTCAGTTTACGTGGAACAGACTCCAGGCGGGGACTGGACGTTGCAGGCGGCGGTGGGGCGGGCTAGACAGGCGCACCCACCCGAAGCGAGGCCTGCTGCGTGACCAAGTTCCTGCATTCGATGATCCGCGTGACCGATCCCGAGGCGACCATCGCCTTCTTCGAGCTGATCGGCCTGTCCGAAGTGCGCCGTTTTTCCAGCGAGCAGGGGCGTTTCACCCTGATCTTCCTGGCCGCGCCCGGCGAAGAAGGCGTGGCCGAGGTCGAGCTGACCTGGAACTGGCCGGATGAAGGCGGGGCGCAGGAAAGCTATTCCGGCGGGCGCAATTTTGGCCATCTCGCCTACCGGGTCGACGATATCTACGCCACCTGCCAGCGGCTTCAGGATGCCGGGCACATCATCCACCGCCCGCCGCGCGATGGCCACATGGCGTTCGTCAAATCGCCTGATGGGATTTCAGTTGAACTGCTGCAGGATGGCCACCTGCCCGTGCAGGAGCCGTGGGCCTCGATGCCCAATGTTGGCAGCTGGTAACAGCAGCGATCAGGCGCGCGGCGGTTTGGCCGTGCGCAGCACGCCATAGCCGGCCAGCGCCGAAAGCAGCGATCCGGCCATGACGCCCAACTTGGCGGCATCGACCAGTTCGGGATCGGCGGGCCAGGCCAGCTGGGCGATGAACAGGCTCATGGTGAAGCCGATCCCGCATAGCAGCGCGGCGCCCCACAGCTGGCGCGGGCTTGATCCTGCGGGCAGCGGGGCAAAGCCCGTGGCCCGGGCCAGCAGGATCGCGCCAAGGATCCCGGCCTGCTTGCCCACGATCAGCCCCAGCGCCACGGCGGCGGGCAGCACCGCGCCCGGCCCGGCGGCCATACCGGCACCCAGCGCGACCCCGGCGTTGACAAACCCGAACAGCGGCACGATCAGATAGGCGCTGAGCGGTGCCAGCGCATGTTCCATGCGCAGCAGTGGACTATCGCCGTGCCGATCAAGCCGCAGCGGTACGCACAGCGCGGCGGCCACCCCGGCGATGGTGGCATGGATGCCCGAATGGAGCAGCGCATACCATAGTGCCGCGCCGCCCAGCGCATAGGCCCAGGTCCGGGCGATGCCCAGCCGGCCCAGCAGGGCAAGCAGCGCCAGGATCGCGCCCGCCGCGGCCAGCCAGCCCAGCGCAAGCTGCGCGGTATAGGCCAGTGCGATCACCAGCACCGCGCCCAGATCGTCGACAATCGCGACCGTCAGCAGGAACAGCCGCAGCGCCGGGGGCACGCGCGGCCCCAGCAGGCCCAGCACCCCCAGCGCAAAGGCGATGTCGGTTGCGGCGGGGATGGCCCAGCCGGCATGCAGCCCGGGCGCCGTGCGGGTTACGGCAAGATAGATCGCCGCCGGCGCGGCCATGCCCGCAACGGCGGCGAGCACCGGCAGGCGGCGCTGGGCGGGGGCGGACAATTGGCCTTCCAGCACCTCGCGCTTGAGTTCGAGCCCGACCACGAAGAAGAACGCCGCCATCAGGCCATCGTTGATCCAGGCGTGGAGGGTGGCCAGCCGGGCTATCGGTGACCAGCCCAGCGGATGATGGAACAGCGCGTGATAGCTGCCGGCTGCCGGGGAATTGGCCAGCGCCATGGCCGCTATCGCGGTAAGGATCAGCAGGATCCCGGCCCCGGCATCGCCATGGAACAGGCGAACCAGCCAGGCGGCGATCCGGGAAACCGGGTGGCGTTGATGGGGCATGGCCGCATCATTTCCCCAAAAGCCCGCGCAAGGCAAGTCGGCCGGCAACACGGCAAAGCACCACTTTGTCGGGATCGCGTTGCACAAATACGTATTTACCATTAGTTTTGTGAATCAAGGGGTTGATGCCAAAGGGGGCTCGCAGGGGAATGAGTGGCGCGGCAACGCAGGCGATCGCGGTCCTGCACGGGCTTGTGCCGATCGAACGCGAACTGCTGGTGTTCTGCGCGTTCTGGTTCGCGGTGGGCCTGCTTGATGAACTGGCGATCGATCTGGCCTGGCTGTGGTTGCGGCTGAGCGGGCGGGCGCGAACCCGGCATTTGCCGCCGGGTTATGGGCGCGATCCGCTGTGCGGGCCGCTGGCGGTGTTGCTGCCGGCCTATCAGGAAGGGGCCGTTATCGGGGCCACGATCACCCACATGCTGGCCGTCTGGCCCCAGCGCGAACTGCGGCTGTACGTTGGCTGCTATGTCAACGATGCCGCCACCACGGCCGCCGCCATGGCTGCGGCGGGTGGGGATCGGCGGGTTCGGCTGGTGGTTCATCCCGCCGCTGGCCCGACGACCAAGGCCGATTGCCTCAACCGGCTTTACGCCGCGCTGTGCGCCGATGAGCAGCGCAGTCGCCGGCCGTTTCGCGGCGTGGTGCTCCACGATGCCGAAGACATGGTTCATCCCGCAGCCTTGCAGGCGATCGATGCGGCGCTCGGCAGCCACGATTTCGTGCAGCTGCCGGTGCGTCCGGCAGAACAGCCGGAATCGCGCTGGATTGCCGGGCACTATGCCGATGAATTTGCCGAATCCCACGCCAAGGCAATGGTTGTCAGGGCCAGTTTCGGGGCTGCCATTCCCGCCGCCGGGGTGGGCTGCGGCTTTGCCCGCCATGCGCTGACCGCGCTGGCCGAACGCCACCGCGCCGCGGGCCAAAGCGGCCCCTTCGCCCCCGAATGCCTGACCGAAGACTATGAACTGGGGCTGGTGCTTTCGGCGCAGGGGCGCGGCGGCACGTTCTTGCGGCTGCGCGATGCGGCGGGGCGGCTGGTTGCAACCGGCAGCCATTTTCCGACCGAACTGGTCGCCGCTGTTCGCCAGAAGACCCGCTGGGTCCACGGCATTGCCTTTCAGGGGTGGGAACGGATGGGGTGGAGCGCCCGGCCGGTGGAACTGTGGATGGCGCTGCGCGATCGGCGCGGGCCGCTGACCGCGCTGGTGCTGGGCGGTGCCTACCTGTTGCTGCTAGTCGATGCGCTGCTGATGGCGGCGAATCTGGCCGGCATACAAATCGAGCGCGATGCCTCGGCCAGCCTGCAGGTGTTGCTGGCGATCAGCCTGGCGGGGTTTGTGTGGCGGGCGGCGCTGCGCGCCGGCTTCACGGCACGCGAATATGGCCTGGCCGAAGGCGTGCGCGCGGTGCTGCGCATTCCGGTGGCCAATGTCATCGCGATCATGGCCGGGCGCCGCGCGCTGGCGGCCTATCTGCGCAGCCTGCGCGGATCGCCGATCAGCTGGGACAAGACCGAACACCGCACCCATCCGGTGCAGGCGCCCGTGCGGATGGCCAAGGCATGAGCGGGGCCGCCCAGCGGCGCGGGCAACCGCTGATTGCCTTGATCGCGCTGCTCGGCGGCTGGATCGGGGCGCGGGCAGCCTTGCTCGATGGCCCCGAAGGCGCCGCGATGGTCGCGCCTGCGGAAGTGCGGCTCGCGCCGCTCCGGGTAGAGCGGCCTTTGGCCGATCGGGCAATGCGGCGCATGCGGCCCGCTGGCGTGGCTTTGGCTGCGCCCGCTCCGCCGCCGCGCCCGGCGCCTGTGCCGGTGCGCGCACCGCTGGCCCCGGCTGAAGATCCAGCGGCCGGTCCGCGCGTGGCAGGCGGGCACCAGATGCTGTGGCTTGCCGGGCTGGCGCTGTTGCCGCTGCCGGCAGAGGCGGCGCTGGCCCGGCCCAAGGAGACGGGCGGGGCCATGCCGCCGCTGGCTTTGTCGCCGCGCGGCCTATCCGATCGCGTCCCGCGCTGGTCGGCGGACGGATGGTTGCTGTGGCGCGGGCCCGGCGGCCAGTTCGGGCCGGGGGGCACCTATGGCGCCAGCCAGGCCGGGATGGTGGTGCGCTACCGGTTGGCCCCGGGCAGCGCACACCGCCCGATGCTTTACCTGCGGGGATCTGGCCCGCTCGCTGCGCCGCGCGGGGCGGAACTGGCCGCCGGGCTGGCGCTGCGCCCGCTGGCGCGGGTGCCGGTGGCGGCTGCAGCTGAACTGCGCGCGGTGCAGGGCAGCAGCGGCCACGTGGTGCTGCGCCCGGCGGCCATGCTGGTAAGCGAGTTTCCCCCGCTGGTCGCACCGCTGGGCCTGCGCGCCGAAATCTATGCCGCGGCGGGCTATGTCGGCGGGCGGGATGCCACCCCCTTTGTCGATGCGCAGCTGCGCGCCGACCGTCCGATTGCCGGGGTGGGGCAGGCTGAACTGCGCGCTGGCGGCGGCATTTGGGGCGGGGCCCAGCGCGGCGCGGCGCGGCTTGATCTTGGGCCCAGCGCAACCCTGGCGCTGCCGCTGGGGGCAGGGGGTGGGCGGCTTTCGGCCGACTGGCGCTTTCGCGTGATGGGCGATGCCACCCCGGCCAGCGGCCCGGCGCTCACGCTGTCCGCCGGTTTCTGACGCTTTCGGCTTTTTTTGCCTGCCCGGCTGGTCTAGGCCCCTTGGGCAAGCATGGATGTCTACCTTCCCATCGCCAACCTGTCGGTCAATGGCCTCGTTATCGTCGCGCTCGGCGCGCTGCGGCAGGCGCACGCCGCCCTGGCGCTGGCGCGCGCTGACGGGGGTTCTGTCGGGCATGTTCGGCGTGGGCGGCGGGTTCCTGACCACGCCGCTGATGATCTTCTATGGCATTCCGCCCACCGTTGCCGCGGCGTCTGCCGCCAGCCAGGTTACCGGGGCCAGCGTTTCGGGGGTCTTTGCGCATACCCGGCGCGGCGGGGTCGATTTCCAGATGGGCGGGGTGCTGGTGGCCGGCGGGGTGCTTGGCACCGGGATTGGCGCGCTGCTGTTTCGCCTGCTCCAGCAATTGGGCCAGATCGATATCGTCATCAACGTGCTCTATGTCGTGCTGCTTGGCTCGATCGGCACGATCATGGCGCGCGAAAGCTGGCAGGCGGTCCAGGCCCAGAAGAGCGGCGTTGCGCTGCCCGCACGCAAGCGCCGCCATCATCCGATGGTTGCCAGCCTGCCGCTGCGCTGGCGGTTCTATCGCTCGGGGCTCTATATTTCGCCGCTGGCGCCGCTGATCCTGGGGATCTTCACCGGGATCCTGACCATGCTCATGGGGATCGGCGGCGGGTTCGTGCTGGTCCCGGCGATGCTCTACATCCTGGGGATGAGCGCCAATGTCGTGGTTGGCACGTCGCTGTTCCAGATCCTGTTCGTGACCATGGCGACCACCATGATGCACGCGATGACCACTCGCGCGATCGATATCGTGCTGGCCGCGCTGCTGTTGATCGGATCGGTGTCTGGCGCACAGATCGGTGCGCAACTGGCCCAGAAGGTGCCGGCTGAACGGCTACGCTTCGTGTTGGCGGCGATCGTGCTGGTGATCGCGCTGCGCATGGCGCTGGGGCTGGGCTGGCACCCGGACGAAATCTATACGGTGACCCCGTCGTGAAGCGCCTGCTGGCCCTGCTTGCGCTGGTGCTGCTGACGGGCGCGCGCGACCCGATCCTAGTGCCCGAAGTCTCGCAGCACGAAGTCCAGGTTCGCCAGGGCTTCAAGGGCACCGAATTGCTGTTGTTTGGCGCGATCCTGACCCCCGAGGGCAGCCGCGCCGGGCAGGACTATGACATCGTCGTGGTGCTCAAGGGCCCGACCCGTTCGATCGTGCTGCGCGAAAAGCAGCGGCTCGCCGGGATCTGGGTCAATGCCGACAGCGTGGAATTCCGCTCGGCCCCGACCTTCTTCGCGGTTGCCTCGTCCAAGCCGATTAACCGGATCGTCGATGACAAGACCGCGGCGATCTATGAACTGGGCCTGCCGTGGCTGCAGCTGTCCCCGATCGGATCCTATGACCCGCAGGAACAGGCGCGGATGTCGGCCGGTCTGGTGGATCTGATGCAGCGCGAAGGGCTCTACAAGCAGGATGCCGCCGGCGTGCGGGTCAGCGAACAGGTGCTCTACCAGGCGCGCATCGCGCTGCCTTCCAGCGTCCAGACCGGAACCTACACGGCTGAAACGTTCGCGGTCACCCATGGGCGGGTGGTGGCCTCGGCGATCAGCCGGGTCGAAGTGCAAAAGCAGGGGTTCGAGCGCGCCGTTGCCCAGTTCGCCCAGCACGACGGGTTCTTCTACGGCCTGATCGCGGTGGTCCTGTCGGTGGCGATGGGTTTCCTGGCGGGGCGCCTGTTCGCGCTGGTCTAGACGGCCGCCTAGCCGACATTTCTGTCAGGCAATTTTACTACTTAGGCCAAAATTAACGACAAACCCTTAGTCCTTGCCTGTCCGGCCAATTGGTCGCCGGGGCTAAGGGATTGGTTCCTTGATGAATGACATGAGCCCGCGCGGCTTTGGTGCTGCGCGCGTCGCCGCCCCCAGTGAAGTTCCGGCCGAGGCCGCACCGGCCGCGGGCGTGGACAATGCCCGCGATCCGATCGGCGTGGTGCTGGAAATCGCCGGTTCGGGTTCGGCCATCGCGCTGGATCTTCAGCGGCTTCAGGAATGTTCGGGTGATCTTGATCCCTCGGTGGCGCTGGCCGGGCAGGTCGGCAGCCAGGTCAAGATTCGCGTCGGGCGCGGCTGGCTGCTCGCCAGCGTGCGGACCCAGCGCCAGGATGCCAAGACCCCGGGCGGGATCATGGCCCAGATCGATTTCCTGGGCGAAGGCGATGAGGAGCGGCTGACTGGCCGCATCCACAGCTTCCGCCGCGGCGTGACCCGCTATCCGATCCCCGGTGCGCTGATCTATCCCGCCACGTCGAACGACCTCAAGCAGATCTACG
>JAYSCF010000054.1:0-10558 GCA_041915005.1 Novosphingobium sp. | reverse complement strand
TGCCGCGGCCTTGGTCGCCGGCATGTAAAAGGCGAAGGCGCTGGAAATGCCGATATAGATCAGCCCGGCCAGCAGCACCCCGATCAAGGTTGCGCGCGGCACGTTGCGGGCGGGATCAAGCACCTTGTCGGCGGGAACGGTTGCTGCCTCGAGCCCGAGGAAGCCCCAGAAGGTGAGGCCCGCGGCCGTGGCGATGGTGCCGGTGGCGATCGGCACGCCGGGATCGGGCGCGGTGGGCGCGCCGCTCAGCACCAGCCACACCGCCAGGCCGACCAGCGCGATCAGGGGCAGCAGTTTCAGCGCCACGGTCACTTCCTGCACGCGCCCGGCCAGCGCCACGCCGCGGATGTTGACCAGCGTCACCGTCCACACGCAGCCCACTGCCAGCAGCGCCGGCAGGCCGGCCTCGCGCCCGATCGCGGGAAAGATGTGATCGAGCGCGGACACCACCGCCACCGCGATCGCCCCGTTGCCGACCCAGCCCATCACCCAATAGGACCACGCCGTGGCAAACCCGGCCAGCGGGCCAAAGGCCGCATCGGCATAGGCATAGGGGCCGCCGGGCAGCGGCAGCTTGGCGCCCAGCCGGGCAAAGACCAGCGCCAGCGACAGTGCGCCGACAATGCTGATCCCCCAGCCGGCGAACTGGTTCCAGCCCAGCGGCGCCAGCGTGGCGGGCAGCATGTAGATGCCCGATCCGATCACATTGCCGATGACCAGCGCCAGCAGGGCGATGAAGCCCAGCCGGGGCGCGGCTCTGTTGTCCATGGTTTTCTCCCTCGCGGCGCAACCTACCGCTTGATTGCGCCGCGTCACCATGTTTCTAGTCCCGCCGATGGCAACCGTTACCACGCAGAGCTGGCTTTCGCGCCTTGGCACCTATCCCCCGCGCCTGATCGAGGCCGCCGTGGCCTTGAACGCCAACGATCTGCCGCGCGCCGAACCGCTGCTGCGCGCGCATCTTAAAGACGATCCCTTCGATGTTGCCGCGATCCGCATGTTCGCCGAACTGGCCGGGCGGATCGGGCGCTACCGGGATGCCGAAAACCTGCTGCGCCGCGCGCTTGAACTCTCGCCCGCCTTCACCGCGGCGCGGGCCAACCTGGCGCTGGTGCTCTACCGCCAGAACCGCCCCGAAGAGGCGATCGCGGAACTGAACCGCGTGGCCGAAGAAGAACCCGGCAACCCCGGTCACGCCAATCTCCAGGCCGCAGCCCTGGGCCGGATCGGTGAATTCGACGAGGCGCTGGGGCTTTATGAGCAGGTGCTCCAGCGCGCGGGCAGCCAGCCGCGCATCTGGATGAGCTATGGCCACATGCTCAAGACCGTGGGGCGCACGGCCGATGGGGTTGCCGCCTATCGCAAGGCGATTGGCCTGATGCCCGAACTGGGCGAGGCCTGGTGGAGCCTGGCCAATCTCAAGACGGTCAAGTTTTCGGACGACGATATCGCGGCGATGGAGGCGGCGTTGGCGCGCGGAGACATCGCCGAGGAAGACCGCTTCCACCTGGATTTCGCACTGGGCAAGGCATTCGAGGACCGGGGCGCGGCCGAGCCGGCCTTTGCCCATTACGCCGCCGGCAATGCCCTGCGCCGCACCCGGCTGGACTATGACGCGGCCGAAACCAGCCGTTATGTCGACCGGCTGATCGAAATCGCCACGCCCGAATTTTTCGCGGCCCGCGCCGGGCAGGGCTGCGATGCGCCCGATCCGATTTTCGTGCTGGGCATGCCGCGCGCCGGTTCGACCCTGGTCGAACAGATCCTGTCCAGTCACAGCCTGATCGAGGGCACCAGCGAACTGCCCGACATGCCGGTGCTGGCCCGGCGCGAACCGCGCTATCCCGTCAGCCTGCCGGAGCTTTCGGCCGAGCAACTGCGCGGCGCAGGCGAGGACTACATGCGCCGCACCCGCATCCAGCGTAAAACCGAGCGGCCGTTCTTCGTCGACAAGCTGCCCAACAACTGGGCGCACGTGGTGTTCATCATGGCGGTGCTGCCCAATGCGAAGATCATCGATCCGCGCCGCCATCCGCTGGGTTGCTGTTTTTCGAACTTCAAGCAGCACTTCGCGCGCGGCCAGGCGTTCAGTTACAGCCTTGAGGACATGGGCCGGTATTACGCCGACTATGTGCGGCTGATGGCCCATATCGACCAGGTCCAGCCGGGCCGTGTCCACCGCGTGATCTACGAACGCATGGTGGATGATACCGAAGCCGAAGTGCGCGCGCTGCTGGATTTCTGCGGGGTGGCATTCGAGGATGGCTGCCTTGCCTTCCACAAGACCGAACGCGCCGTGCGCACCGCCAGCAGCGAACAGGTGCGCCAGCCGATCTTCCGCGAAGGCACCGAAGGCTGGAAGCCTTATTCGGCCCAGCTTGATCCGCTGCACGCGGCCTTGGGGGCGGTACTCGATTGTTATCCTGACGTGCCGGCGGCGTGGTAAATCTGCCACGCTTTGCTGCACTTGCGTAACAAACGTGCGTCCCTGCCTTGACGTGCGCGGTCGTAGGAATCAGGGTCGCTTCATTGGGCCCAAAACTCAGGGGAATATTATGCGCACCGCTTCCCGCCGTGCTGCTTTTGCAGCACTTTTCACCACCACCGCGTTGGTTTCGGCTCCGGCTCTGGCGCAAGACGCCAGCAACGAAGACAGCAACGTCATCGTCGTGACCGCGCAGAAGCGCAGCGAAAACCTGCAGAACGTCCCGATTTCGATCCAGGCGCTCAGCACCAAGAAGCTCGATGAACTCAACATCTCGAACTTCTCGTCCTATTCGCAGCAGCTCCCCTCGGTTTCGGCCCAGTCGGGCGGCACGCCGGGCACCAACGTGATCTACATGCGCGGCGTGGCCTCGGGCGGGGACGGCAACCACTCGGGTTCGCTGCCTTCGGTCGGCGTCTATTTCGACGAACAGCCGGTGACCACGATCGGCGGCAACCTTGACGTCCACGTCTATGACATCGCCCGCATCGAAAGCCTCTCGGGCCCGCAGGGCACGCTCTATGGCGCTTCGTCGGAAGCCGGCACGATCCGCATCATCACCAACAAGCCTTCGACCGCCGGCTACGAAGGCCGCGTCGATGGCGAAATCAACACCGTCCACAAGGGCGGCGTGGGCGGCAAGCTGGAAGGCATGATCAATGCCCCGCTGTCCGAACAGGCCGCGCTGCGCGTGGTCGGCTTCTGGCAGCGCGATGCCGGTTTCATCGACAACGTGGCGGGCCGCCGCACTTTCTGCGGCACGACCCTGTTCGACAGTTCGAGCAATCCGATCGGCTGCGTCAAGGATGGCGTTTCGGTCAGCAATGCCGCGCTGGTCAAGAACAACGCCAACTACACCGAAACCTATGGCGGGCGCGCCGCGCTCAAGGTCGATCTGGACGACAACTGGACCGTGACCCCGGCCGCGCTGTACCAGGAAACCAAGAGCCACGGGAACTATGGCTATGACCCGACCGTGGGCGACCTGCAGTACCAGCACTTCTATCCGGACCTGCGCAACGACAAGTTCGTCCAGGCCGCGCTGACCATCGAAGGCAAGATCGGCAACTGGGATCTGACCTATGCCGGGGCCTATCTCGATCGCAAGACCTACTCGGAAAGCGACTATACCGACTATTCCGAAGCCTATGACAGCTATTACGAAAGCGTCGGCGGCCTAGCCTATTACTTCGCCTATCAGGATGCGGCCGGCAACACGATCGATCCGCGCCAGAAGGTGATCGGTACCGACCACTTCAAGAAGCTGAGCCAGGAACTGCGTCTGGCTTCGCCCTCGGACCAGCCGGTCCGCGTGGTCGGCGGGGTGTTCTTCCAGCGCCAGTCGAACCTGATCCACCAGGACTACCAGATCCCGGGTCTGGGGCCGAACGTCTCGGTCAACGGCCACCCCGGCACGCTCTGGCTGACCCAGCAGGAACGCGTCGACAAGGACTATGCGGCGTTCGGCGAAGTGTCGTGGGACATCGATCCGACCGTGACCGTGACGGGCGGCGCGCGCGTGTTCAAGTATGACAACTCGCTGATCGGGTTCTTCGGCTTTGGCCGCAACCCGGGCAACAACTTCACCGCTTCGCCCAAGAACGCGGCCTACAGCTCGCGCACCGGGGCAATCCAGTGCTTCACCACCACCGGCGCGCGTCTGACCGACGTGGTCGGTACGGCTGGCGTCACGCTGGCACCGGGCGTGGTTGCGGGCAGCCCCTGCACCAACCTGGGGGTCTGGGCCAATGGCACCGCGATCCCGACCCGCGCCAAGGGCGATGGGGTGACCTATCGCTTCAACGCGACCTGGAAGCCGAGCAAGGACGCGATGGTCTATGCCACGGTCAGCAAGGGCTTCCGTCCCGGCGGGATCAACCGCCGCGGCGATTTCGGGGCCTATAACCCCGATTACCTGATGAACTACGAAGTGGGCTTCAAGACCACGCTGGCCGATGGGCTGATCCGTTTCAACGGCGCGCTCTACCAGCAGGATTGGGAGCACTTCCAGTTCAGCTACCTTGGGCCCAACAGCTTCACGATCATCACCAACGGTCCCAACGCGCGGATCCGCGGCTTCGATCTTGATGCCTCGGTCTTCGCCGGTCCGCTGACGGTCAACCTGGCCGCCGCCTATACCGACGCCAAGACCCGCCAGAACCTGTGCCACGCGATCGATACGACCTACACCTGCGCCACGGGTGGCAATTCGATCGATGCGCCGGCCGGCAGCCGTCTGCCGATCACGCCGAAGTTCAAGATGAGCGGGACCGCGCGCTACAGCGTGCCGGTGGGCGCGGCCAAGGCCTATGGTCAGCTCAACCTGACCTACCAGGGCTCGGCGCCGTCGGACCTGCGCACGTCGAATGCGGCGCTGATGGGCGATCTGGGCGCCTTCGCCCAGGCCAACCTCGCGTTCGGGGCGGATTGGGACAAGTTCAACTTCGAACTGTTCGTCACCAACGTGCTCGATGAACGGGGCGATCTGGGCCGCTATGTCCAGTGCGGCCTGTGCACCCGCACCTACATCGTGCCGAACCAGCCGCGGACCTTCGGCCTGCGCGTCGGCGCGAAGTACTAAGCCGCGCACCAGCTGCGCGATTGAAGCGCCCCGGTCCTTCGCGGGACCGGGGCGTTTCGCGTTTCAGGTGAGGCGTGTCAGCGCGGCGCGCAGCGCGGAATAGTGCGCGCAGCCCGGCAGGCGGTGCAGCGTGACCGGGCCGGGCAGGGCGGCGGCCAGCGCCTCTGCCATCGCGGGCGGGGTCCAGGTATCGGCCTCGCCCTGCCAGATCGTGACCGGGGTGGTGACCCCGGCCAAATCGGCCCGCCAATCGGTGACATAGGCGGATACTTCGGCGATGAACCCGGCGGGGTCGCGGCCCAGCCCATCGCGCAGCACCTGGGCCATGACGCGCCGAAACCCCGGTTCGCGGGCCAGGGCCGCATCGTCCCCGGCCGCGCTGGCGAACAACCGGCCCAGCAGGAAAGCGGGCGCGATCCGGGCGATCAGGCTTTCGATCCGGGCGACCGTGCGAAACAGCCGCGGGCTTGCGGCCGCCATGCGGAACAGCGCCCCGCCGGCCATCTGATTCAGAAAATCGCCCAGCTGCAATGGCGCGGCCGGGGAGACGAGGTGCAGGTGCCGGGCCTGCGGTCCCAATTCGCGCGCCACGGCAAACGCAACAGGCGCGCCCAGCGAAAAGCCGATCAGCGTTACCGGCGCCGCGCCAAACGCCGCACGGACCTGCGCCGCAATCGCCAGCGGGTCTGCCGGGGTGTTGCGATCGGGGGCGAAGACGGCCAGCCCTGAAGGGGCGCAGGCGGCCCATTCTGCGCTGCCCCCGGGCAGTCCGTGGCAATAGACGATGGCGGGTGAAACAATAGGAGCGGCCATACGGCCGCTCCTACCACCGGCCGTGCCCCCACGGCCAGCTAACTTGTCGGGGCGCGTCAGGCCGCCAGCTTGCTGGCGTCGGCCCAGTTGCCGTGGAGGCCCGAGCGCAGCCGGATCGGCAGCTTGGCCCGGCCCACGGGGCCATCATCAAGCCGCAAGGCATCGAGCACGACCAGATCGGTGTAATTGGTGATCAGATTGTCGACGAGCGCGATGATCCAGCCGTCGCCTTCGGCGCTGTTTGCGCTGCGCGGCACGAAGCAAGGCTCCTGCACGATCGACTGCGGCCCGGCCCACCAGGCATCTTCGGTGCCGGTCGCGTGATCCCAGTGGCCGATCTTGTTCATCTTGAAGCCCGAGGCGCGCCCGCGCACGAAGTCCATCGGCAGCTCGCGGTCCATCACCAGCCCCCAGCCATGGCGATAGGGCCGCCCGACATAGCGTTCGTCGATCCGGGGAAATTCGTCGATCCAGTTCGACAGCTTGGTAACGGCGGTGAATTCCTCGGTGTTGTTGGCAAGATCCACCGTCCAGCGGTGGAGATAGGGCAGCCCGGCCTCCGCATCGAACGGCGCGCCGTGGATGTCGGGGAAGAACGGGAAGGAATTGTTCTCCGCCTGGGGGATGTCCATGTGGATCTTGGTGCCGTCCTGGAAGGCGTTCATCACGTGGCTGGCGAAGACGGTCTTGGGCGCCTTGAACCAGCGCATGTCCTTGGCGGTCACGCCGCTCCCGCGCGGCAGGATTCCGAGCCACACCGGCAGCGTGGTATCAAAGCCGAAATGCGGCAGCCCGGCCTTGAGCCGCTCCCAGTTCGAGGTCGATGGCACGATGTGGAACACGGCGTAGTCCTCGGTCAGGCCGTAGTCGTGCATCATGCAGTAATAGGGCACCTCGAACTCGGTCTCGAACAGCAGTTCGCCCGTGGGGCTGATCTCGTAATACGAGCAATCGGTGGTCAGCAGGCCCTTGGCGGCATAGCCAAAGGTGCACATGTTGCCGGTGGCGGGATCGATCTTGGCATGGGCGTTGAAGGTCTGGTTCTTCAGCTTGCCGCCGAAATCGTGATAGCCATGCGTTTCCAGCGTCAGCGGGTCCATCAGCAGGACCGGGCTGTCTTCCTTCATCGCATAGAGCTTGCCTGCGTGGACCATCACGTTGGTGTTGGCCGTGCCGCGGATCATGCCCTTCACCGCATCATCGTCGGTCAAGGGATTGCGATAGGCCCCGAACAGCGACTTGCCCGCCGCGCGTTCGACCTTCCACTTGTCGGTCTGGGCATAGCGCTGGCGGAAATCGACCTTGCCGTCCTTGAAGCGGAACATGGACACCATGCCATCGCCGTTGAAGAACTGGTCGCTATCGAACTTGGGCGGGAACTGGCCGTCGGGATGGACGCGGTGGAACGCGCCGTCGAGGCTGGCGGGGATTTCGCCTTCGACTTCCAGATCAAGGATGTCCCCTTCGATCCGCAAGGGGCGCAGCGGGCCGGTGAAGCCGGGGGTGCTGGGGTAGTGCGACATGGCGGGTTCCTCTCTCAGGCCAGGCCAAGCTGGGCGGCGGTGGACCAGTTGCCGTGCAGGCCCTGGCGGATGCGGACCGGCAGCTTGGCCCGCGCATAGGGGCCTTCATCGATCCGCTGGGCATCGAAGAAGCACAGCTCGGTGTAATTGGTGACGTGGTTGTCCACGAGCGCGACCACCGCGCCTTCGCCCTCGGGCGCGTCGTTGCTGCGGGGGATGAAGCAGGGTTCCTGCAGCGCGCATTGCGGCCCGGCCCACCAGACCTTTTCCTGGCCGGTGGCGAGATCCTTGTGCGCCAGGCTGTTGGTCAGCGAAACGAAGGCGCCGCCCGGCCCTTCGTAGGGCTTGGACGTATCGAACACGAGCATCCAGCCGTGGCGATAGGCCTGGGTGGCATAACGATCGTCGATCCGGGGGAATTCATCGCCCAGATCGGTCAGCCGCTCGACCTTTTCAAAGTCCTCGCCGTTGCTCGCGAGATCCACCGTCCAGCGGGTGAGATAGCTCATCCCGCCAATCGGATCGAACGGCGCGCCGGTGACATCGGGGAAGAACGGGAAACTGTTCTTCGCCGCTATGGGGAGGTCGAAATAGACCTTGGTGCCATCGTTGAAGGCATTCATCACGTGGCCGGTGAAGCAGTTGCCCGGGGCCTTGAACCAGCGGATGTCCTTGGCGCTGGCCCCGGCCTTGCGCGGCACCACGGCCAGCCAGACCGGCAGCGAATGATCAAACCCGAAATAGGGCATGCGCCGTTCCAGCCGTTCCATGCTGGTCAGCAGCGGCATGACGTTGAACACGGCGTAATCCTCGGTCACGCCGAAATCGTGCATCATGCACAGATACTTGTTCTCGAAAGGAATTTCGAACAGCAGCTCGCCGGTCGGGCTGATTTCGAAATAGCTCATCGCGTGGGTCATCGGCCCGTCCGCCATGTAGCTGAAATTGCACATGTTGCCGGTCTTGGGATCGATCTTGGGGTGCGCGGAAAAGGTCTGCGCCTTCAGCTTGCCATCGAACTGGGTATAGCCTTCGGTTTCAAGGCTGAGCGGGTCCATGATCAGGCACGGGCTGTCTTCCTTCATGCCATAAAGCTTGCCGGCGTGGACCATGACATTGGTATTGGCCGTGCCGCGGATCTTGCCCGTCACCGACGCATCATCATCCAGATGGTTGCGATAGGCCCCGAACAGCGCCTTGCCGGCGGCGTTTTCAAGGCGCAACTTGTCGGTCTGGGCGTAGCGCTGCTTGAAATCGACCTTGCCGCCCTTCACGCGGAACATGGAAACCATGCCATCGCCGTTGAAGAACTGGTCGTCAGGGTCTTTCGGGGTGAACTGCGGATCGGGATGGACGCGGTGGAACGCGCCGTCGAGCCAATCGGGCAGGTCGCCGTCGAGTTCGAGATCGCGGATGTCGCCCTGCAGCCGCAAGGGGCGCATGGCACCGGTAAAGCCGGGGTTCTGCGGAAAATGAGCCACGCACGCCTCTCCTTATTTTCTAACAAATGTTAGTTTATAAGGCGCGGCGGGCCCCGCGTTGATTCAGGTCAAGTTTTCGGGAAGCTTGCAGATATCGGCCTACTGCGCGCCGACCAGCGCGGCCAGGCGCTCGGGTTCAACCTCGACCGAGCTGGTGCGCGACCCGGCTGCCGGAAACACCGTGGCATAGGCCAGCAACGAGCGATCGGCGATGATCGGCAGGTCGCTCGCCAGGCCAAACGGGCAGACCCCGCCAACCGCGTGGCTGGTCAGCGCCAGGGTTTCATCGGGATCGAGCATGCGCGGGCGGCCGCCCAGCGCGGCCTTGCATTTCGCATTGTCGAGCCGGGCATCGCCGCGCGCGAGCAGCAGCATTGCCGTGTCGCCCACCCGGAAGGCCAGGGTCTTGGCGATCCGTCCGGGTTCGACCCCCAGCACCTCGGCGGCTTCGGCAACGGTGGCGGTGGAGCGGGCGTGATCGATCAGGGCCAGATCGGGCGCGTGGCGTTCGAGCCAAGAGAGGACGCTTTGCGCGCTCATAGCGCCAGCTTTGCCACCAGCGCGCGGGCGGCCATGCTGACTTCGTCCCAGGTGACAAGAAAGCCGGCTTCATCGCCGTAATAGGGATCGGCCACGGCCTGCCCGGCACGCTCGGGAACCAGATCCATCAGCAGGCCGAGATACGCGCCGTGGCCTTGCGGCGCGATCCGCTCAAGGTTGGCAAGGTTCGCATGATCAAGTGCGAAGATATGGGTGAAGTCGTGAAAGTCCTGCGCCGCGGCCTGCCGGCCGCGATAGCCGGCGATGTCGATGCCAAAGCGCGCGGCGGTGCGGATCGAGCGCGGATCGGGCGCTTCGCCAACATGATAGTCGGCAGTTCCGGCCGAATCCGCGATGGCATCCAGCCCGGCGGCGGCCGCCTCGGCGCGGAAGGCGGCTTCGGCCAGCGGTGAGCGGCAGATATTGCCCAGGCAGACGAACAGGACGGCGGGCGTCCTCATTCCTCGTCCCCGTAACGCTCCATCCGGAAGGCCGCCTTGAGATAGTCTTCCGCCGCGGCCTTGAGCATCGGCTCTTCGGCAAAGGCAATGGCGGGAAGCGGGGCCACGCCCAGCGCGTCCATCAAGGTCCACAGTGCAAAGCGCCGGCCGGGTTCGCGTTCGACCCCGAAGCCGATCTTCAGGCGCTCGAGGCCAAGCTCATAGTCAGCTTCGGTCAGCTCGGCCGGGTCTTCGACATGGAAGAAGTGCAGGATCAGCGCGTCGAGGTCCATGGCCTCAGAACCAGCCCAGCATGTGGGCGCCCCACACCGCGCCGCCGCCTAGCGCCAGCGCCAGCAGGTGGCTGGCCCAGCGGGTGCGGCCTGCGCGCTTGTCCCAGACCAGCGGCACTTCGGGCAGCGGCGGGGCTTCGGGCGCGCCGCCCTTGGCGGGGAAGCGGTCCTCGATGCGGCGGATCAGCTCGGGCAGGCGCAGCAGGGTCTGCGCGTCGCTGCGCAGCCGGTCGGCAATCGCGGCTTCGGGGCCAAGCTCGTCACGGATCCAGCTCTTCACGAAGGGGCTGGCAACGTCCCACATGTTGATTGTGGGATCGAGCTGGGTGGCCAGGCCTTCAACCATCACCATGGTCTTTTGCAGCAGCAGCAGGTGCGGCTGGGTCTGCATGTCGAATTCGC
>JAYSCF010000053.1:0-10562 GCA_041915005.1 Novosphingobium sp. | reverse complement strand
GGTATCCTGTCGGGTGGTCGGGCCGGGGGAGCGGGCCGGTGTTGTCTCCTCTAACCCGCCTTTCGGGTCAGCCCTTCGAGCTTCCTGAGCGCGGGGGACACCACTGGGATCGTCAGCATCGTGCTGCCTATCGCGGCCAGCAGCAGCGCGGTAAAGGCGCCGCTGGTCAGGATCTGCTTGTCGAACAGCACGTTGACGAAGATGATCATGATCAGCGCCTTGGTCTGCAGCAGCCAGCCGATCACCCAGGCCTCGCCCTTGCCCCAGCCGAGCATCCGCCCGGCCAGGCCAACGCCCGCCAGCTTGCCCGCGACCATCGCCGCCAGCAGCACGGCGGCGGCGGCAAAGGCGGTGATCCCGCCCATGTCCCAGCTGGTCTTGAGCCCGGTTGAGAGGAAGAACACCGGCATGAAGGCCAGCAGCACGGTTTCGCGGAAGGCGTCGATCTTCTCGATCCCGAACCAGCGCGCATCGAGGACCGCGCCGGCCAGGAACGCCCCGACCATGTAGTGCAGCCCCGACCAGTCAGCGAGATAGCCGCAGGCCGCCAGCCAGATCAGCGCGATCGGCCAGCGATCGCGTTCGGGCAGGCGGGCCATCAGCTTGCGCATCAGCACAACCGCCACAGCAAAGCCGGCGAGGAAGCCGATCTGGCGGGTCACGCGCTCCCAATCGAGCAGGATCAGCGCCAGCACGCCCCAGATCATCACGTCATCGAGGCTGGCATAGCGCAGGATCCGCTGGCCCAGCGGCGTGCGCAGGATTTCCAGTTTCTGCATCAGCAGCACCAGGATCGGCAGGGCCGTGACCGCGCAGGCCATGCCCACGCCCAGCACGAATTGCCAATGCTGCCCCTTGGGGCCAATCCAGGCCGCGGCCGGGCTGAATTCGAGCAGGACCAGCGCGGCGCCGGCCCCGAACAGCAGCGGCACGCCCAGCGCCAGGCCCGAGGTCAGCCCGGTTTCGCCCTTCCAGCGCCAGGCTTCCTCGAGATCGAGTTCGAGGCCCGCGACGAACACGAACAGCATCACCGCCCACCACGCGATCCCATTGAGCGCGCCGATTACCGGGGGGGTGAAGATCGCCGAGTAATAGCCGGGAAACAGTGCCCCCAGGACGCCCGGTCCCAGCACGATCCCGGCGATGATCTGCACCACCACCAGCGGGGCATAGTAGTCCGTTCGCAGCAGACGCCAGACGAGGTAGGGCGCGGCGAAGATGATGACGGCGGCGAGCAGGAACAGCTCGGTAACGGGCGGGGCAGGGGTCATGGCGCGGCTATCTATCAGCGCGGCGGGGGCGCGCCAATCGGCAGCGTTCTGAATTCGTGTGCAGAGTGGATGCACCCGGCCATTGCCGCGCCGCCCCCCAGACGCTACCCTGGCGCCATGAAGGAGCTGTTCCAGCATAGCGCCGTGACCGAAGGCATTACCGTGCGCGTCGCGGTGAATTTCCTGCCCGAGCAGTCGCGGGTCGAGGCGGGCAAGTGGTTCTGGGTCTATCACATCCGGATCGAGAACGGCACCGACCACACCGTGCAGCTGCTGACCCGCCATTGGCGAATCACCGATGGGCGCGGGATGATCAACACGGTTGAAGGCGATGGCGTGGTGGGCGAACAGCCCGTGCTCGCGCCCGGGCAAAGCCATGACTATGTCTCGGGCTGCCCGCTGACCACGCCGATGGGTTCGATGGAAGGCGGCTACGTGTTCCGACGCGAGGATGGCAGCCTGCTCGACGTGGCGATCCCGTTTTTCCCGCTGGCCGCGCCCGCCACGGCGGGCTAAGCGCGGGAGCACCATGAAGCGCACGCACCTTCCCTTGAACGCCCTGCGCGTGTTCGATGCGGCGGCGCGCCACCTGTCGTTCACCCGCGCGGCTGATGAACTGGCGGTCACCCCGGCGGCGGTCGGCCAGCAGATCCGCGCGCTTGAAGACGTGCTGGGCGTGGTCCTGTTTCGCCGCACGCCCAAGGGGCTTGAGCTGACCGACGAGGCCAATGCCGGGCTTGAGGCGCTGCGCACCGGGTTCCTGCATTTCGAGGATGCGGTCCAGGCGATCCAGGCCGGCCAATCGAGCCATGTCTATACCATCGCCGCCCCGCGCGAATTCTTCGCCGCGTGGCTGGCACCCCGCCTGTCCGAATTCCGCAGGGCCAATCCCGAGGTGCGCTACGTCCTCGTCGATGGCGAAAACGCCGATTTTACCGAAGCGAACCTCGATCTGGCGGTGCGCTGGGCCGACGGCCCGGGCGAACTTGAAGGCGTGCAGCTGGGCGAAACCGGCCGGGTCAACGTGGGCGAGGGCAGCTGGATTGCCTGGCCGGGCGATCCCAACCCCGGCGGTGATGGGGCAGATGATGCCGCTCCGCTCAGCGTCGGCGATGCCGGACTGGCGTTGGCTGCCGCGGCTGCCGGGATGGGCCGCACGCGGGTTCCGGCAACGCTTGCGCGCAGCTGGATCAAGCTGGGCCGGCTGAGTGAATATGGTGAGCCCGAGCCGTGCCGGCAAAGCTACTGGCTGGTCGCCCCGCCGCCGCAGTGGCGCCAGAAGAAGGTCAAGGCGCTGGTCGCTTTCCTGACCGGCCCGGCCATTGCCATTCCCGTCCGGCTAAGCCTAGACAGGCGCTAGGGATGCAGGGGGAGGAACGGCCGTGGGTCTGGTTGCGGAATGGCGCGGGCTGGCAAAGCCGCAAAAGATGGCGGTTTATGCGGCCTATCTCGGCTGGACGCTCGATGCCTTCGATTTCTTCCTGATGGTGTTTTCGGTGAAGGCGATTGCCGCGGCCTTTGGCGCGGACAAGACCAGCGTTTCCGAAGCCCTGTTCTATACCCTCGCGATGCGCCCGTTCGGCGCGCTGGTCTTTGGCTGGCTGGCCGAACGGATCGGGCGGCGGCCGGTGCTGGTGATGGTGGTCCTGGCCTTTTCGGCGCTGTCGGCGCTGTCGGGCCTTGCGCAGAGCCTGACACAGCTGTTGGTGATCCGCGCGCTGTTCGGCTTTGCGATGGGCGGCGAATGGGGGATCGGGGCCAGCCTGGCCATGGAAACGATCCCGCCGCGGCTGCGCGGGCCGGTGTCGGGGCTGATCCAGTCGGGCTATCCGTCGGGCTATCTGATCGCGAGCCTGGCCTATTTCCTGTTTTTCGATGCGATCGGCTGGCGGGGGATGTTCCTGCTGGGGTTGGCGCCGGCGCTGTTCGTGCTGTTCGTGCGGCTGCACGTGGAAGAAAGTCCGCACTATATCGCGCGCGCTGGCAAGGCGGTGGACCATCCCTTGCAGGCGCTGGCCAGGAACTGGAAGCTGGCGCTCTATCTCGTCGTGCTGATGGCGCTGTTCAATTCGTTCAGCCACGGCACGCAGGATCTCTATCCCACCTTCCTGCAGGAACAGCGCGGCTATGACACGCAGCTGACCGGGCTGATTGCGATCGTGATGAATTGCGGCGCGATTACCGGCGCGATGCTGATGGGCCCGCTGTCCGAGCGGATCGGACGCCGCCGCACGATCGCGCTGGCGGCAACCGCGGCACTGCTGGTCCTGCCGCTGTGGGTTTGGGCGCCCAATGCGCCGCTGCTGGCGCTGGGCGCTTTCCTGATGCAGGCCGGGGTGCAGGGCGCCTGGGCCATGGTGCCGGCGCATCTCAATGAACTGTCACCCCCGGCGGTGCGGGCGATGTTCCCGGGCTTTGTCTATCAGCTTGGCAACCTGATGTCGTCGTACAACGTGGTCGTCCAGACCGGCATTGCCGAGGCGCGGGGCAATGATTTTGCCTATGCCCTGGCGCTGTTTGGCGCAGTGGTGGCGGTGTTGCTGGCGCTGTGGGCCAATCTGGGGCCCGAGCGCAGCGGCGAGGATCTGGCCCCGCACTGAGGCCGATCAGCCCCCCAGCGCGCGGCGCAGCATCGCGACGAGATCGGCGCGCAGGGCCACCGGGTCGGCGCTGTCGTCGGCCTGGTAATCCCCCGCGGTTTCGATCGAAATTCCAGCCAGCAGGCAGCCAACCATGAAGGCCGCGTGGGCCGCGGGAAGGGCTGCGGGCACTGTGCCGGCGGCCTGTGCCTCGCCGATCAGGGTGGCAACCCGATCGCCGAAACGCTGCTGGACCTCATCGAACACGCTACGCGTATCAAGCCGGTTGGCGATCATCGCGCTGAACAGCACAAAATAGGCGCGCACCGAGGTGTCGGTCAGGACCAGTTCGACAAACCGGTCAAACAGCCGCAGCAGTTGTTCGAGCGGGTCCGCAACCCCGGCGATGGCCTGATCGACCTGTTCGTGGACATGGGCCGAAACCCGCCAGATCACGGCTTCGATCAGGCCGTCCTTCGAGCCGTACTTGCGGCTCGCGAGACCCCGGCTGAAGCCGGCGCGTTCGCCCACGCGCTCAAGCGTCGCGGCAAGGTAACCTTCCGAGGCGATGATCTGTGCCGCGGCGGTCAGCAGGCGGTTTTCGGATTCGGCGCGGCGCTCGGCCTGGGTGCGGCGGGGAAGCTGGGCGGCGGGCGGTGGTGCGTTCACTGCGGTGTCTCCCCCCAAGGTCATCCGATCGACCGACCCCGGTATTTGAACTTAGTTGTTGACCGTATACCAACTGTTTCATAATTTCAATGTGACTCCGGCCAGACCGGTGTGGAAACAAGAGAGGACCAGCTGAATGGCACTGCCCCAGGAACTCGCGCAGGCGATCGTCGATCCCAAGTCCTATTCGGTCCGCGAAGTGGTGGACGAGGCGTTTCGCCAGATTCGCGCCACCGCGCCGCTTGCCAAGGCTGAACTGGAAACGATGGATCCGTTCTGGGTGGTCAGCCGCCACGCCGACATCAAGGAAATCGAGCGCCAGCCCGACATCTTCCACAATGGCGACAAGTCGACCTTCCTGTCCGACCGTGAAAACGAAGCCAAGGTCAAGGCGCTGACCGGGGGCGATCCGAACCTGATCCGCAGCCTCGTCTCGCTCGACGGCAAGGAGCACAAGGATTTGCGCGGGATCGTGTTTCCGCATGTCACGCCCAAGGCGATCAAGCCGCTCGAAGACGCGATCCGGGGCATCGCCCGCGAATTCGTCGACCATATGCTCAGCCTTGGGGGCGAGTGCGATTTCGCGACCGATGTCGCCTTCCTCTATCCGCTGCGGGTGATCATGACCGTGCTGGGCGTGCCGCAGGAGGATGAACCCTTCATGCTCAAGCTCACGCAGGAACTGTTCAACAACGCCGACCCGGAACTCAACCGCGCCCGCGCCGAACTCAGCCCGGAAGAGGCGCTGAAGTCGCTCTGGGAAACCACGATGGAGCTGGAAAGCTACTTCGCCAAGGTCACCGAGAAGTTCCGCGCCAATCCCACCGACCACATCAACAGCCTGATCGCCAATGCCAAGATCGATGGCGAATACCTCAACCACCGGCAGATGATGGGTTATTACATCATCGCCGCGACCGCCGGGCATGACACCACCTCGAACACCACGGCGGGGGCAATGTGGGCCCTGGCCGAGCGCCCGCACCTGCTGGCCGAGATGAAGGCCGATCCCACCAAGATCAACGCCTTCGTCGAGGAATCGATCCGCTGGGAAGCACCGGTGAAGCACTTCATGCGCAGTGCCGTTGCAGATACCGAGATCGGCGGCCAGCAGATCAAGGCCGGCGATTGGCTGATGCTGTCCTATCAGTCGGGCAACCGCGACGAGAGCGTCTGGGCCGATCCCTTCGAATTCCGCATCGACCGGGAAAGCAATCCGCAGGTGGCCTTCGGCTATGGCGTTCACGTCTGCCTGGGCCAGCACCTCGCGCGCATGGAGATGCGGATCCTGTGGGAGGAGCTGTTCAAGCGCCTCGAATCCGTCGAAATGAACGGCAAGGGCGAACGCACGATTTCGAACTTCGTGTGCGGGCCCAAGCACGTGCCGATCAAGTTCACCGCGAACTGAGGGGAGGGCAGCCATGTCCCAGCCGGGCACGCGCAAGTGGCGCTGCAGGAACTGCGGCTACATCCTTGATGAAGCACTGGGTATTCCGGATGAAGGGATCGCCCCGGGCACGCCCTTCGAAGATATTCCCGACGATTGGTATTGCCCCGACTGCGGGAGCGAGAAGCAGGACTTTGAACTGCTGGAGGTTTAATCGCGCTTTTATTTTTGCGTTTGACGGGGTGGTGGCAGGCAGGAAACCTGCCGGCCACGATGCATAAAGAAACAATCAGGATTGCCGTCGCGCCGGGGGTGGAGATCGCCGCCGACGTTGCCGGGACCAAGGGCGCGCCGACGGTCATTCTTGGCCATGGCGGCGGGCAGACCCGCCACAGTTGGGACAAGTGCGAAGTCCAGCTGGCGGCGGCCGGCTACTATGCGATCAACTATGACCTGCGCGGCCACAGCGACAGCGATTGGTCGCCCGATGGTGACTATGCCTTGACCACCCGGGCCGATGATCTTGCGGCCGTGGCGCGGCAGGGTTCACGCCCGTTCGCGCTGGTCGGGGCATCGCTGGGCGGGCTGACCGCGCTGGTTGCCGCCTCGCGCGGGCTTGAGCCGGCGGCGCTGGTGCTGGTCGATATCGTGCCCAAGATGTCGCAAGCCGGGGTCAGCAAGATCCGCGGCTTCATGACCGCGCACCCGCGCGGCTTTGCCAGCCTCGAGGAGGCTGCCGATGCCATTTCGGCCTACTATCCCGAACGGCCCCGGCCCAAGGATCTGTCGGGCCTGAACAAGAACCTGCGGCTGGGCGATGACAACCGCTATCACTGGCACTGGGATCCGCGCATGATGCAGGATCCCCGCGGCGATCCAGCGCACCTGCTCGAACTGATGGACGCGGCCGACTGGACCGACCGGGTGCCGACCCTGCTGGTGCGGGGGATGAAATCCGACATCGTCGATGACGAAGGCGTCGCCGACCTGCGCCGCCGCGTGCCCAAGCTGGAGATCGCGGACATTCGCGGTGCTGGGCACATGGTGGCGGGGGATCGCAACGATGAATTCAACGCCGCAGTGATCGAATTCCTCGCCCGGGTAATGCCGCCCCGCCAACCCTGATCGGCATCAGGCGCTGCGGGCCAGCCCTTTCAGCCGGCGCACCGCGCGCCATGCCATCGCCTTGGCAGCGTTGCGGGCCGGAAACGGCTCGGGGCTGGCAGGATGCAGCCCCAGATCGCGCAGCACATGGTTGAAGGCCCGGGCGTCAGCCTCGGCATAGCTCCACGCCGATCGCCAGGTGACCGAGAGCGAGACCGAAGGCGCATCCCCGTTCTGGACCCAGTGGGGTGATTTGACTGGCACGTGGATGGCTTCGCCCGGCGCAATGGTGATGGCTTCCCCGCGCGGGGCAAATTCATCGCGCCACGGCAGGTTGCGGTGATGCGCGCCAACGTGGAAAGCCTCGTGGATGGTGGGGGCGAACAGCGCCTCGTCGCCGACTGGAAACAGGGTCATGGTCTTGCTGCCCATGACCTGCAGCAAGATGTTGTGCTCGGGATCGAAGTGGAACGGGGTGACCGATCCCGGCGAGGTGATGAACACAAAGCCTTCGAGCTGGAGCATCGCCCCGGTGCGGGCTTCGACCCGCTCGCGCAGTTCGCCCAGGATTGCGTGAAGCAGCGCGCCATATTCAGGCACCTGTTCGATCCGCTTGAGCGCGACCCACGATCCGCTTTGCCCGATGGTGCGGATGGTGTCCGTGACGCTGAGCCGCGGTGGGGGAACGTCCTCGGGGTCTATGCCGATCGGCAATTGGCCAGGATTGTATTCGATGCTGGCGGCCGGCAGCCGCTCGGCCAGGGTGGCCAAGGCTTCAAGCGTGAGCAGCGGATGATCGACCAGCAGGTGTGACAGCTTGCCCGGCATGGCCGGATAGAGCGTCTCGAACCGGTCGAGCGTGGCGGGCGGGAAGATTGGCGTGGTCATGCGGTCGGTCCTTGTTTCTCTGGCGTCCTAGGCTGTCCTGGTTAAGAACGAGTGTGTCCGACGCGCGGGAAGACCCCGCCGGCGGGATCGAGGAGGGGACCATGCTCACGCTCTATGACTATCCGCGCGCGCCCAGCCCGCGCCGGGCCCGTATCCTGCTGGCGGAAAAGGGCATCGCCCATGACACCGTGGTGGTCGATCTGGCCACTGCCGAGCAGTTGTCGGATGGGTTCCGCGCGATCAATCCCGCGCTCACCGTGCCGGCCCTGATGCTCGATGACGGGACGGTCCTGCCCGACAATGCGGCCATTGCCGCCTGGGCCGAAGCCATCTGCCCCGAGCCGCCGCTGTTTGGCACAACGCCGCTGGAAAAGGCCGAAGTGGCCAGCTGGAATGCCCGGATCGAGGGCGAGTGCTTCATGGCGATCGCCGAGGCGATGCGCAATTCCGCCCCGGCGATGAAAGACCGCGCGCTGCCCGGGCCAGACAATTATGCCCAGATCCCGGAACTGGCCGAGCGCGGCCGGGCGCGGCTTGCCGATTTCTTGGCGCGGTTCGAACAGCACATGACCGGGCGAGACTGGGTGGCGGGCAGCGCCTTTTCAGTGGCCGACATTACCGCCGGGGTCGCGCTCGATTTTGCGCGGGTGCTGCGGATCGATGCTTCGGAAGGGCGCCCCGCCATTGCCGCCTGGCGCCAGCGACTGGGCGGCCGGCCGGCATTCAGCCTGTAACCGGCGCGCATCGTCCGACTACTTAGGTCGGGCTAACCCGGCTTGCAGGACTTCGCACTATGCCGCCCCCAATCCGGCGATTGGCCGGATCGAGCAGTTTGGGGGTGTCGCATGCAGCCGAACGCAGGAAAATCGACGGTCAGGGTCACCTTTGCCCCACCCGACGAGAACAATTTTCGCCACTTTCCGCGTATTCGCAGCGCGATTGAAAAGTATGCTCCCGCGGCCCTGCGCAAGCTCTATGCTCAGATCGCCAGCGATCCGATCGCCTCGGGCTTGCTGCCGACCAATGCCCAACGCGAAAAGGCCTCCAGCGCCCAATATCGCCATTGGATGACGATGTTTTCGGGCCGGTTCGATGAGCGGATCCTGGATGGCGCACGGAAAATCGGCCGGATCCACTCCGATGTCGGGTTGACCCCGGCCTATTACATCGGCGGCTATGCGCTGGTGCTTGAAGAACTGATCGCGGCCATGCTGGCGCGCCGGGTGGTTACGCCGCTGAACGGTCGCGCCACCGGCGAGATGATTGGCACGCTGGTCAAGGCGGCGCTCCATGACATGGAAGCCGCGATCGGCGGCTATTTCGAACAGGAAGAGGTGTCGCGGGCCGGGGCGCTGGAATCGATCAACCGCGCGCTGGCGGCCATGGCCGGGGGCGATCTGCGCGCCCAGCTGGAAGACTTGCCGGTGGCCTATGCGCCGCTCGCGCGGGAATTCCACACCATGCGCTATCAGATCAGTTCGATGGTGGTGCAGATGACCGATGCTGCCGACACGGTAAAGACCGGCGCGCGCGAGATCAGCGATGCCGCCAACGACCTTGCCCATCGCACCGAATCCCAGGCGGCGAACATCGCTGAAATTGCCGAAGGGATGCGCACGATCACCGTTGCGGTCGGCCAGACCGCCTCAAGCGCCCGCGCGGTCAACGCCAGCGTGACCGAGGTGGAAAGCGATGCCCGCCACGGCGGCGAAGTGATGCAGGCGGCCGTTGTGGCGATGGACAAGATCAAGCAATCCTCAAGCGAGATCGCCCAGATCATCGACGTGATCGACGGGATCGCTTTCCAGACCAATCTGCTGGCGCTCAACGCCGGGGTGGAGGCGGCGCGCGCCGGGGAATCGGGCAAGGGCTTTGCCGTGGTGGCCAGCGAAGTGCGTGCACTGGCGCATCGCACGACCGAGGCCGCGCGCGACATCAAGGGGTTGATCGTCAAGTCGGGCGACGATGTGAAGCAGGGGGTAGACCTTGTTGCCCAGACGGGGCTGGCGCTCGACCGGATCATCGAACGGCTGGGCGATACCAGCGTTCGCACCTCGGACATCGCTGCCAATTCCGAGCAGCAGGCCGGCAATGTCGATGCCCTGAGCGACCGGGTCCAGACCATGGACCTCGATACCCAGCACAATGCCGCAATGGTCGAGCAATCGAGCGCGGTGGCCCGCACGCTGGCCGAGCAGGCCGTGAAGATGGCCGAGATCGTCGGGCGCTTCCGCTTCGAGCGCCGCGAGCGGTTCCGCAGCGCCGATGAGCAAGGCAGTGTCACCCGCATCGCCGAGCGGCAGGGGGGCGCCGACCAGGGGAAGGGCACCGCCGCGCCGCGCCGAGCCCACGGCTGAGCGCGCTGCGCCCAAGTTATCCTTGACCGCAGGCGCCCCAGCGCATAAGGGCGCCGGCTTCCAGGCCTCGTTTGTCTGGATTGAGCTGAACATTGCCGGTGCGCATCCGCGATTCGTCGCAGCTGTTATCCGTCAAAGTAACCCGGCCTTTGTCTGGGTGGAGCGTTTCGGCTCGCGATTGCATGTGGCGCTGGGCTTGGCCCTGTCGTCCGGCATTTGCGGGATCCGCATTCTCTTCATCTCGGGCGCTGTGCCACAACCAAGGTGAAGAGTACTTCATGCCTACTATCAACCAGCTGATCCGCAA
>JAYSCF010000052.1:0-10566 GCA_041915005.1 Novosphingobium sp. | reverse complement strand
TGCGCAGTTCAAGCAGCAGCTGGTCATCGTCCGACGGTTGCCATGTCTCGGCCCGCACCGCGGCATCGATTCCGGCCCCCGCCCAAGCAGCCGCAAATACCGCGAAAATCGCGGCAGCGCGGGCAAAGCGGCGAATCCAGTGCGGCATGACGTCGCTCCAGCCCGGGGCTTTCCGGGCCTGCAGGCCTACTTGATCGCGGTGACCAGCTCGGCGATCAGCTTGCCGCCGTTTTCGGGCAGTTCGCGATATTCAAGCCGCACCTGGCCCTTGAGGCGGGCGAGCTGATCGGCGCTGAGCGGAACGCGCGCCGCGCGGCGGGTGATTTCAGGATAGATCGCGATGCCTTTGAGATCGAAGATCACCTCCCCCTTCGCCGACTTGCCGATCAGTTCGCCATAGGTCGAGCGATTGCCGCTGCGGGTCATATCAAGTTCGAAGTAGGCGCCGTGCGGGCCGTTGACGATATGCGGGTTGGCCAGCGTTGCGCCGGCATCGAGTTGGCCCTTGCGGACGATGACCGGGATGGTGATGCCATAGACCGGCACCAGCTTGATCGAAACGCCGCCGTCGCTGGCCTCGGCCTCGGCCGGCAGCGCAGGCGGAATCGCGCGGAAGCTCATGTGAACGCGGTATTCACCGTCGGGCAGCCCTTCGGGCGGGCGCACCGAGATCCGAACGGCCTGGGGCTGGCCCGGGAGCAGGGTAATCCGGCGCGGGGCATAGCGCACCATGGCCAGCGCGGCTTGTTCGGCCGGGTTGGCGGCCGCTTCGGCCACGTCCTGGAAATCGCCGTCCTCGCCCATCCGTCGCAGTTCCAGCGCGATACGGTAAGTCGCGGGCGCGCTGCCGATATTGCTCAGCACCACTTCGGCGCCGCCGCCGCCCGATATCACCACCCGGGTCGGCGCCACCAGCAGGTCACCCTGCGCCGCTGCAGGAGAGCCCCCAACCACCAGTGCAAATGCGCCCAGTGCAGCCCGCAATGCGGCACCCAGGCGGTGGTGAAGCGAGTGGCGGCTGACCATTGTGAAAGACCCCTTGCAGTTCCTGCCGCGGGGCAAATGTTGCCCCACGGGATTTCCCCTAGGGCCTAGGTAAACAGGGTTAATATTCCGCTAACCACTTGGCCGCCCGCAACGCAAAAAGGGCCGCACCCGCGCTGTGCGGATGCGGCCCCTGATCTGGCCCTGCGGCGCGGCCGATAGCCGCGCGCAAGGCAATCCGGACTTACTGGTATTCGACCGAAACAGCGAAAGTGCCGCTGTAGCTGCCCGGAACCTGGGCATTGGCAACGTGCAGCGTGCCGCCGACCGCGAAGGCCCCCTTGCCGGTCGCCGCGTCAAGCTGGAACGCGCCGTTCGGATTGGTGTTGAGACCATCGAGCAGCATCGTTTCGGTGCCAGTGGCGCGGGTCAGCGTGATCGCACCGGCCGGCAGGGTGATGCCAACCATCGCATTGGGGCTGCCGGTCACGCTGAAGCCGGCCGGAGCGCGGGTGCCGGTGACGACCAGGCCGCCGGTTTGCGAAACGGTCGAATTCGAATTGACCGTCACGGTGCCGCCGCTGTTGGCCGCGATCTGGCCGAAATCGAGGCTCGAATCCGCGGTCAGCGTGAGCGAATTGAGCACGTCTGCCGTGGCCGTGGCGGTCGCCGTGGCGGCAGCATTGGCCGACGTGGCAAGCGAAGCGGCGGCAAGCGCGGCGCCGAATGCGGCGATACGGAGCGAATTACGCATGAATCCTGGTCCCTTCCAAGCAAATCACGAAACGCAGCGCCCCCTGGCGCTGCCGAAGGAGCACAACCAGCCCTTCGCGGATCGTCTTGTAAGATCACAATATTCGCCGTTTCCCTTGCAGGCATGGTTAACGGCAAAGGCGGATTCGTTAACACCCAGCCCCGGGAAACCCCGCAGTGGGGCGGCAACCTTCCTAAATGCTGCCGCCGGTGAGCCGCTGGCAGATCAGATCGAGTTGATCGAGCGTGCGATAGCGGATCGTCACCATGCCCGAACGAGGATCTGCATCGGCATTGATCCGCACCTGCAAGCCCAGATATTCCTCAAGATGAGCCTGCACCGCCGCGATATCGGCGGCATCGCCGGGGTCTCGCTCGCCGCGGGCGCGGCGCGGCGTGTGACTGGTGCCGGCCTTGCGGCGCACCAGCTTTTCTACCTCGCGCACCGAGAGCTGGCCAGCAACCGCCTGATCGGCCAACGCGCGGGCATTGTCCGCTCCAATCAGCGCGCGGGCATGGCCCATCGACAGCCGGCCATCCTCGACCATGGCGACCACATCGCCGGGTAACGCCAGCAGGCGCTGGAGATTGGCGACATGGCTTCGGCTCTTGTCGACCAGCTTGGCGATTTCCGCCTGGGTCAGGCCATCGTCTTCGGACAGACGGTGATAGGCCCGCGCCTCTTCGATCGGGTTGAGATCCTCGCGCTGAAGGTTTTCGATCAGCGCCAGGGCGGTGATTTCATGCTCGCTCAGATCACGGATGATCGCGGGGATATCGTGCAGGCGCGCCCGCTGGGCCGCACGCCAGCGCCGCTCGCCGGCCACCAGCCGCCACTGGCCCGCCCCATGCGGGGTGACGATCACGGGCTGGATCACGCCGCGCGCGGCGATCGATTCGGCCAGTTCCGCCAATGCGGTTTCATCAAAGTGACGGCGCGGCTGACCCGGATGCGGCACGATGCTGGCCACCGGCAGCACTGCCAGCCCGCCCGCCGGAACCCCATCGGCAGAGGCCTTGGTGGCGGGCGACCCCGTGGTCACCAGCGGTTCCTCGCGCCGGGTTTCGCCCAGCAAGGCCCCAAGCCCGCGCCCCAGCGCCGGGCGCTTGGCGCCGCTTTCGTTCTTGGGCACGGAAATGCGGATAACCGGATCGTCGCTCATGCGGCTTTTCTCTGTTCAGGAAGGCGGGAAATCAGTTCGCGGGCGAGCGCCATATAGGCACGGCTACCGGCACAGTTATGGTCATAGATCAGCGCGGGCAGCCCGTGGCTTGGCGCTTCGGACAAGCGGACATTGCGCGGGATCACCGCATCGAACACCAGAGCGCCAAGGCACGAGCGCACATCTTCGGCGACCTGGTCGGTCAGCCGGTTGCGGCGATCGTACATGGTCAGCGCAATGCCGACGATGCCCAGTTCAGGATTGAAGCGTTGCTGGACCCGCTCAACCGTCTGCAACAGCTGGGACAGCCCTTCGAGCGCGAAAAACTCGCACTGCAGCGGCACCAGCAGGGTATCCGCCGCAGCCAGCGCATTGAGCGTCAACAGGCCAAGCGACGGCGGGCAATCGATGAAGCAGATATCATAGCCGGTTTCACCCGACAGTGCGCCGCGCAGCCGATCGGTCCGATTTTCAACCGCCACGAGTTCAACCTCGGCGCCCGACAGATCGACCGTGGCGGGGACCACATCGAGCCCAGGAATCCGGCTTGGGGAAACGCAATCGGCCAGCGGCAGTTCGTCGATCAGCAAATCATAGGACGAGCGCTCGCGCTCTGCCGCACCGATTCCGATCCCGGTCGACGCATTGCCCTGGGGGTCAAGGTCGACCAGCAACACCTTCCACCCGGTCGCAGCCATGGCGGTAGCGATATTGATCGCGGTGGTGGTCTTGCCCACCCCACCCTTCTGATTGGCGATAGCCACGCAGATCACGGCTTGGTTCCCTTCCTGCCGGCAAGCTGGCCGACAATCACACCGGCCTCGGCATCACTGAGCGATTGTTCCACGTGGAACATATGACGCCAGCCCGACAGCTCTGCCAATTCTTGCCGGGCCGAGCGGCCCTTGGGCAACAACCAAATCGTGTCGCTTGTGGAAAATCGCGCGGATAGCGTGAGAAGCTTGGGAAGCGGGGCGAAGGCCCGTGCCGAAATGGCGCGAAATTTCTGCTCTTCGAGCAGTTCGACCCGCACGCCAGCGATTCGCGCGCAGGTCAGCCCCATGGCGATTCGCGCGCGCTCAAGCCACTCCACCCGCCGTGCACGCGATTCAACCATCACCACTTCGCATTCCGGACGAAGCGCAGCGATCACGAGTCCAGGAAAGCCGGCACCAGTCCCGAGGTCGAGCCAGGGGGAGCAAGTTTCACGTGGAACATGCGCAAGCAACTGGGCCGAATCCGCGATGTGGCGCAGCCATACTGCATCAAGGCTGGCAGCCGAAACGAGGTTCTGGCGCTGGTTTTCTTCCGCCAATAGTGCCACTAACAGTTCAAGCCGCTCAGCCGCGGCGGCATCCCACTCGGGCAGCGCGCGCAGCCATGCCCGGGCCTGATCTTCACTTTGCAGGATCATGCCGCGCGCCTCCGGGCGTGAACCAGCAGCGCCGCCAGCGCCGCCGGAGTGATCCCCGGCACCCGCCCCGCCGCGGCCAAGGTGGCCGGACGCGCCCGATCGAGCCGTTCGACCATTTCACGTGAAAGGCCTGGAATGGCGGCATAGGGAAAATCATCGCCCAGCGGCATCGCTTCAGCCGCCCGCAGATCACGCAGCTCACCGTCCTGCCGGGCCAGATAGGGCGCATAGGCGGCGTCCTCTGCGACTTCTGCAGCCAGCTCGGCATCGGTCAGCGCGGCGAGATCAAGCCACGGTTCGAGATCGCGCAATTCAACCCCGCCAAAGCGCAGCCATTCGCGCAGCGCCAGCCGCCCGGCATCGGTGCGGACCGGCAAATCGGCGCGGGCCAACTCGTTGCCGGTCACCTCACGGTCAAGCGCACGGTCAAGGACGGCCCGCTGGTCTTCGCGCCGGGCGAACCAATCCGCCCGCTCCGCCCCGATGCAGCCGACCGCAAGGCCAAGCGGGGTCAGCCGGGTGGAAGCATTGTTGGCCCGCAGCCGCAGGCGATATTCCGCCCGGGCGGTAAGCATGCGGTATGGCTCGGACACGCCGTGCAGGGTCAGGTCATCGATCATCACCGCCATGTAGCTATTCGCCCGGTCCAGCATCGGCCCCTCGCGACCCGATACCGCCGCCGCAGCCTGCATCCCTGCGACCAGGCCCTGCGCCGCGGCCTCTTCATAACCAGTGGTGCCGTTGATCTGCCCGGCGCAATAGAGCCCGGGCATGGCGCGAACCTCCAGCGTCGAACGCAGTGCACGCGAGTCAAGGTGGTCATATTCGACCGCATAGCCCGGCACCGCCATCTCAACCGCTTCGAGGCCTTCCATCGTCCGCAGCATGGCCAACTGGACGTCAGCGGGCAGCGACGTGCTGATCCCATTGGGATAGACCAGCGGCGTATCGAGCCCCTCGGGTTCGAGGAACACCTGGTGGCCATCGCGATCGGCAAAGCGATGGATCTTGTCCTCGATCGAGGGGCAATAACGCGGCCCCGATGCCCCAATCGCGCCCGAGAACAGCGGCGAGCGGTGAAGGTTGGCGCGGATCACATCGTGGCTGCGCGGGTTGGTGCGAGTGATGGCGCAGAACACCTGTGGCAAGGCTCGGCCCGGGCCGAGCGGCGACATGGTCCAAGGCTCGTGGTCGGAGGGCTGTTCATCAAGCCGCGCCCAATCTATCGTGCGCCCATCAAGCCGCGGCGGCGTTCCGGTCTTGAGCCGGGCCATCGGCAAATCTGCCCCGCGCAACTGGTCGGCCAGCCGCTGGGCCGAGGCTTCGCCGATGCGCCCGCCCACGATCCGTTCCTCGCCCCGGAACAAAACTCCGCCAAGAAAGGTCCCGGTGCACAGCACCACGGCTGCGCCGGCAAGCTCACTGCCATCGGCCAGCGTCACCCCGGTTACCCGTCCACCCGCGAGACGGAGCGCGGCGGCCTCGCCCGCGATCAGGGTCAGATCTCCCTGCCGGGTCAGCAGGGCTTGGACCTCGGCCTTGAAGCGCTTGCGGTCGGCCTGGATGCGCGGCCCCTGCACCGCGCTGCCCTTCGAGCGGTTGAGCATGCGGTAATGGATCGCCCCGGCATCGGCGGCGCGCGCCATGATCCCGTCGAACGCATCAACCTCGCGCACGAGGTGCCCCTTGCCCAACCCGCCGATCGCCGGGTTGCAACTCATCGCGCCGATGGCCTCGAGATCAAAGCTGACCAGCGCGGTGCGCACGCCCATCCGGGCGGCAACCGCCGCAGCCTCCACGCCGGCATGGCCGCCGCCAATCACGATGACATCAAAGGATCGCATGGCCCGCCCTTTAACCGCGCCAGGGGAAACGGTCAAAGCCGGGATTGTTCCACGTGGAACATCACTTGCCGATGCAGAACCTGCCGAACAGCGCATCGAGCATGTCTTCGGTGGTCGTGCGCCCCAGCAAGGCATCGAACGCAACCCGCGCAAGCCGCAGGGATTCGGCAACCAGCAAAGGGTCCGACAGGCTGCCCGCACTGCCGAGCGACTGTGCAGCTTCGTCGAGCAGGCGGTGCTGGCGGGCATTGAGTGCAGCCTCGCCCGGGCGCGGCATGGCCTGCTGCGCCAGCGCGATCAGATCACCGCGCAGGCCATCCATTCCCACGCCTGTGATCGCCGAAAGCCGGTGCCGAGGATGCCGCTTGCGGTCATGGTCGGCGCGGTCGGCCTGGGCTTCGATGTCCCATGCCCCCTCCGGCCCCTCACCTTCTGGACCAAGCCAGAGCACCAGATCGGCACTGGTCAGTGCGGCCCGCGCACGCTCAACCCCGATTGCCTCGATCACGTCGTCGGTCGCATCGGTCAGCCCGGCGGTGTCAAACAACCGGAAGGGGATGCCCGCCAGCGCGACCGGGTGCATCAACAGGTCGCGGGTGGTTCCGGCGATCGGCGCGGTGATCGCCGCTTCGGATTCGACCAGCGCATTGAACAGCGTCGACTTGCCGGCGTTGGGCGGCCCCGCCAGCACGACCTTGAAGCCTTCGCGCAGCACTTCGGCGCGGGGGCGCTCGAGCCAGCCCGAAATCTCGGCCTCAAGCGTATCGAGCCGCATGGCGAAATCGGCGGGCAGCGCGGTAACATCATCCTCGTCGGCGAAATCGAGCACGGCCTCGATCGCGGCGGACAGCAGCAGCAACCGCTCGCGCCATTCACCCACCTCGCGCGAGAAGGCCCCGCCCGCCAGCGCCAGGGCCGACTGGCGCTGAAGCTCGGTTTCGGCGGCGAGAAGATCGGCCAGACCCTCGGCCTCGGCCAGATCGATCCGGCCATTGGCAAAGGCGCGGCGGGTGAATTCGCCGGGCTGGGCGCGGCGCAGACCGGGCAGCGCGCCAAGCGCT
The DNA here is from genome assembly GCA_041915005.1 of Novosphingobium sp. Lineage (GTDB taxonomy): Bacteria > Pseudomonadota > Alphaproteobacteria > Sphingomonadales > Sphingomonadaceae > Novosphingobium. The sequence continues at coordinate 3,347 of JAYSCF010000052.1, read as the reverse complement.
GCCTCAACCGCATGGATCACGGCACGCCCGCCGTGGCAGTGCAGTTCAAGCGTATCCTCGCCCGTCGCGGTATGCGGACCCGGCAGCCATATCGCCAGCGCGCGATCAAGCAGTTCGCCGCCGTTGTCGCGCACGGCGGCGGTTACGGCCTTGCGCGCAGGCAGCTTGCGATGGAGCAAGGCCTGCATCGCCGGGCCAGCCGCCGGCCCGCTGACGCGGACAATCGCGATCGCGGCGGGCGGCGCACCGCTGGACAGGGCAAAAATCGTATCAGCCATGGTCAACCGCCTGCCACGGGCAGACGCATCGGAAAAGCCGGGATCAAGCTTCGTCCTTGGGTTTCTTTGCCGATCCGGCGCCAAAACCGCTGCTGCCTTCCATGAATTGCTGGAACAGCTTGATTCCCATCTGCCCCATCGGTGCCAGGCCCTTGGCCAGGTCTTGCAGCTGATCGACGTTGGCTGCGCCCTTCATCCCCTTGGCGATAGCATCGACGTAGAACTGGTTGGCCTGTGATACGTCGGGCAGGCCAAGAAACTGGCGCGCCTCTTCGGGGGTGCAGTCGATCTCGACATGGATCTTCATCTTGGTCTCCTTCGCGCGGTGCCCACCCGATGGGCTCGTGCAAGGCTGGCATATGCCCTTGGCAAAGTCCACGCCGGGCGTAAGGGTGTTGGCGATACGGCTTTGACGGAGACCCGCGATGACTGAGATGGTCCAGATCCCCACGCTTGATGGCACGGCCACGCTGCCCGCCTATGTTGCGCGTCCGGCGGGCACGCCCAAGGCCGCGATCATCGTCATTCCCGAAATCTTCGGGGTCAATCCCGGGATCCGCCAGAAGTGCGACAAGTGGGCCGCCAAGGGCTATCTGGCGGTCGCGCCCGATATCTTCTGGCGCTTTGCCCCGGGCGCTGAACTCGATCCCGACGTGCCCGACCAGCTCCAGCAAGCCTTTGGCTATTTCCAGCAGTATGATCCGGCGGACGGGGTCTATGACATCGAAGCGACGATCCACTGGATCCGCCGCGAAGGCGTGAACAAGGTTGGCTGTGCGGGCTACTGCCTGGGCGGACGGCTTGCCTACATGGCCGCGGCGCGCACCGATATCGACGCATCGGTTGGCTATTACGGGGTTATGATCGACACCATGCTTGGTGAAAGCCATGCGATTGCACGGCCGTTGATGCTGCATATCCCGACCGCCGACGGCTTTGTCCCGCCCGAGGCCCAGGCCGCGATCCATGCCGGGTTGGACAGCCACCCCAAGGTGACGCTTCACGACTATGTCGGGCTCGATCACGGCTTTGCCGCCGAAATGGGCAATCGCCGGAACGAGGAAGCCGCGCAGCTGGCCGATCGCCGCACCGAGGAATTCCTCGCCGCGCACCTTGCCTGAACGGGGCTACTGATAGTCGCCAATCGCCTGGAAGATCCGCCCGATCGCGGCGCGATCTTCCTCGCCGATTTCGGGGCGCCAGATTTCCCAAAGCAGGATCACGCGTTCCTGCGGACCATCGTTCTTGGCTTCGTGATTGATCGAATCGTCAAAGATCAATGGCACCCCATCGACCCAGCCGCGCAGTTCACTGCCGACGCGGAACCAGCAATCGGGCGCGGTGAGGATCGGGATGTGGCAGATCAGCCGGGTGTTGAGCATTCCCGTGTGCGGCGCGATGTGCGCGCCCGGCAGCAACCGCGACCAGTGCGCATTGGGCGCACGCCCCGGGATCATCGGCAACGGCGCATGGCCGAGCGCTTCCATCGTTGCAGGGCAGCGCGCCGCATTTTCGGCCACCACATCGCCATCGCGCCAGAAATGAAATGCGGTCCAGGCCTCATTGTCGAGCAAAGGCGTGTTGGGCGCCGGGCGATGCTGCTTGCGGTGGACATAGGGTGCAAAGCCGTCCCCGCCCTCGCCCAGCACGGCCTGCAATTCGGCCTGCATCTGCGGCACCAGCGCGAGCATCGGTTGCAGCCAGGGAAAGTCCTCGGGATCATAGAACCGTTTTTGCGGCAGGCCCGGGTAATAGAGCACCGAAGGTTCTTGCAGATATAGCTCGCGCTTGCCCGTCAACAGTTCGATCGTCTCGGCCATGGTCGGCGACAGACTGGTGCCGACCGCTTCGAGCAGGTGCGCCTCGAACCCGGCATTGGCGCTTTCAAGGTAGCGCGCCGCATGACCGTGAAGCGATTGGAGCGCGGGCGGCACGGTGCCATCGACCGCCACCTGATTGAGCGCGGCGCGGTAGAAACTTGATGCCGCGCGCGCATCCCCAGCCTGCTCGCGCAGCCATGCCTTGAGCAGCAAGGCGCCAACTTCGCGCGGGGCGAGATCAAGCTGCCGATCAAGCGCGGCTTCGGCGGCATCATTGCCGCCCAGGGCCAGTTCGGCATTGGCCAGCGCCACCCACGGCATCTCGCCCGCTGGCGCAGCCACGCTCGCCGCGCGCAGCAGATTTGCCGCGCGGGCCATGTCCCGGGCCTGGAGGGCGGCAAGCCCCTCGGCGATCGCGGCGCGATAGTCACTGCTCATGCATGGGGCATAGGCGAGGCTGGAACTTCTTCGCAAGCTTCGCCATGATCGGACTGGATAACAGCTACAGGGAGCCAGGCGGATGACAACGGACAAGCGGATCGCGGCATGGCATGCCTATATGGCGAGTGGCGGCGATGCCGCGTTGCTGTCGGCCCAGATCGCCGATGATGCCGTATTTCATTCGCCCGTGGTCCACACCCCGCAGGCTGGCAAGACCAAGGTCATGCTCTACCTGCTCGCCGCAGCCGAGGTGCTAGGGAACGACAGCTTCCGCTATGTCCGCGAGCTGGTCGATGGCGATGATGCACTGCTTGAATTCACCGCTGAGGTCGATGGTATCGAGATCAACGGAATCGATCTGATTCACTTTGCGGATGATGGAAAGATACAGGATTTCAAAGTGATGGTTCGCCCGCTCAAGGCGGTGAACAAGCTGTGGGAGCAGATGGCCGCCCAGCTTCAGACGATGCAAGGCTGATCCACCACCGCGCCGCCGGTGCGGACGCGGTGGTGGATCCGCGCTTATTGGTTCATCGTTGCGAAGAAGTCTTCGTTGGTCTTGGAATCCTTCATCTTGTCGAGCAGGAATTCCATGGCATCGATCGTGCCCATCTGCATCAGGATACGGCGCAGCACCCACATCTTGGAGAGCTTGTCCTTGCCGACCAGCAGTTCTTCCTTGCGGGTGCCGCTCTTGCCGACATCCAGCGCCGGGAAGATGCGCTTGTCCGCGACCTTGCGGTCGAGCACGATTTCCGAGTTACCGGTGCCCTTGAACTCTTCGAAGATGACTTCGTCCATGCGGCTG
>JAYSCF010000051.1:0-10611 GCA_041915005.1 Novosphingobium sp. | reverse complement strand
GGGCGTGCAGGTTTCAGCGGGCCTTGCCTTTCCCCTGCTGTACGCGGTGTTTTTGGTTCCGTTCGGGGATGAACTGGTACCCGCCTTGCAGACGGTTACCGCCAAGCTGACCGTGGCGCTGGTCCACCTCAGCGGAATTCGCGCCAGCATTGACGGCGTGTTCATCGATACCCCCGCCGGGCTGTTCCAGGTGGCAGAGGCCTGTTCGGGGGTGAAATTCCTGATAGCGATGATTGCCCTTGGTGTGTTGGTGGCCAACCTGTGTTTCCGCAGTTGGGCGCGGCGCGGCGGCTTTCTGGCGCTGTGCGTGATCGCCCCGGTTCTGGCCAATGGGGTGCGGGCTTGGGGCACGATCTTTGCAGCGCAATATGTCGGGGTGGAACGGGCCGGCGGCATCGACCATCTGATCTATGGCTGGATCTTCTTTGCCTTGGTGATCGCAGGCGTATTGGCGCTGTCGTGGCGCTATTTCGATCGTGCGGTCGGCGATCCTTTCATCGATCCGCAGGCCATCCGCGCCCATGCGGCGCTGCATCGGGCCGCGCGGTATGGAATCAGGCCGTGGGCGGCGCTGGCGGGTTTGACCGCGCTGGCCGGGGCAACGCTGGGTTGGGCCCACGCCGCCGAGCAACTGCGCGCACCCATGCCGCACCAGATATTCCTGCCGCCGGTGCCCGGTTGGCAACAGGTAAGCCATGCACCGGCCGCCGCATGGCAGCCCCATGCCGAGGGTGCGGACCACCGGCTGCTCGGTTCCTACCGCGATGCTGCGGGCCGCACGGTTGACGTGTTCTACGCTCTCTATGCCGCGCAGGATGAAGATGCCGAAGCAGGCGGTTATGGCCAGGGCGCGCTGCCCGCTGGATCGGATTGGAACTGGATCGGGGCAGGGCCGGATGTCGGGGGCGTGGCAACCGAACGGCTGCGGTGGCGCACTTCGGTCGATCGAACCGCGCTGACCTATTTCCGCACCGGCAATTTGCTCACCACCAGCAATGCCCGGCTCAAGCTGGCGAACATCGCCGATCGGCTGACGCTTGTCGCCGAACCGACCATGCTGCTGATCATTTCTGCCGAAGACCGGCCCGGGCGCAATGGCGCCGCGGCGCTGTCCGGCTTCACACAATCAATTGGCGATCCGGGCGCGTGGATGGATCGCATTGGAAAGGTCCGCTAGGGGCAGAATATGTGCGGAATTGCAGGACTTTACCATCTTTCCACGCCCAAGCCCGTTGAGGCCGCGCGGGTTGAACGGATGTGCGATGCGCTGGCCCACCGCGGGCCTGATGGCGCGGGGGTGTGGACTGCACCGGGCGTGGCGTTGGGGCATCGCCGTCTGTCGATCATCGACCTTGCCGGATCCCCGCAGCCGATGGTGTCCAGCGATGGCCGCGCGGTGCTGGTCTTCAACGGCGAAATCTACAATTTTCGCGAACTGCGCGAGGAATTGCGCGCCAGCGGAGCCAAGTTTCATACCGATGGCGACAGCGAGGTCATCATTGCCGCGTGGCAGCGTTGGGGGCCGGATTGCGTGTCGCACCTCCACGGCATGTTCGCCTTTGCGCTCTATGATCTTGGCGCGCGCAGCTTGTTCCTGGCTCGCGACCGGCTGGGGGTGAAACCGCTGTTCTTCGCCCCGCTCAGCGATGGCAGCATGATCTTCGCGTCCGAACTCAAGGGGCTGCTCGCCCACCCGCTGCTGCGGCGCGAACTCGATCCGCTGGCGGTGGAGGACTACCTTGCCTGGGGCTATGTGCCGGATCATCGCTCGATCCTGGCGGGTGTGCACAAATTGCCTGCCGGGCACAGCCTGCTGCTGCGCCACGGCGCGCCGCTGCCGGCGCCGCGGCAATGGTGGGACATCTCCTTTGCCGAACGGGCCAAGGGCAAAGCGGCCGACCTTGAGGCGGAATTGCTGCACCTGATGTGCCAGGCGGTGTCTTCGCGGATGGAAGCCGATGTGCCGCTGGGGGCGTTCCTTTCGGGTGGGGTCGATAGCTCCAGCGTGGTGGCCCTGATGGCGGAGACGAGCCGCGATCCGGTCAAGACCTGCTCGATCGGCTTCGATGTCGCTGGGCTGGATGAAACCAGCTATGCCCGGCAGATCGCGGAGCGGTTCCGAACCGATCATCGCAGCCGCATCGTGGCCGCCGACGATTTCGAACATGTCGCGGCGCTGGCGGCGATGTTCGATGAACCTTTCGCCGATGCCTCGGCCTTGCCGACCTGGCGGGTTTGTCAGTTGGCCCGCGAAACGGTCACCGTGGCGCTGTCGGGCGATGGGGCCGACGAGGCTTTTGCCGGATACCGCCGCCACGGCTTTCAATTGGCGGAAGATCGGCTGCGCGCGCTATTTCCGCAGGCCGTCCGTGGCCCGGTGTTCGGCGCATTGGGGGCCATCTATCCCAAGGCAGATTGGGCACCGCGCCCCTTGCGTGCGAAGACCACGCTGCTGGCGCTCGCGGGGACCAGCGAGGCGGGTTATGCCCGTGCGTTGGGAGTCACCGCGCCAGAGCTGCGCGGCCAGCTCTATTCGCGCGAATTTCTCGCGCTCCGGGGGGACTACCGGGCCGAACAGCCATTGCTGGATCTGATGCGCGGCGCGCCGGCCCGCACCGGACTGGACCGGGCGCAATATGCCGACCTCAAGTTCTGGCTGCCGGGCGATATCCTGACCAAGGTTGACCGGACCAGCATGGCGGTGGGCCTTGAAGCGCGCGAGCCGCTGCTCGATCATCGCCTGATCGAATTTGCAGCGCGGCTGCCCACCGGGCTGCGGCTGCGCCGGGGCGAGGGCAAGTGGCTGGTGAAGCAGGCGATGCGCCGCTACTTGCCAGACGAGATCCTCTATCGCCGTAAGCAGGGCTTCGTGACCCCGATCGCCCAGTGGTTCCGTGGACCGCTCGCTGATGCCGCCCGCCGGATTGGGACCGGCGCGGCCCTTGGGCGAACCGGATGGTTCGATGGCGCCGCGATTTCGCGCATGGCGGAGGATCACATCGCCGGCCGGGCCGATCATTCGCGGTTGCTCTGGCAATTGCTGATGCTGGATAAGTCGCTGTCGGGTATGGGTATTTCCTGATCGGCTGTGCTGCTCCGGTTAACCACCGCAAAGCCGCGGATTACCGGCAACTGGAGCCGCTTTCCTAGGGGCGCCTTCAAGCAAACTTAACCATTGGGGTGATAGTCACCGAAGTGTCTGAGACGAGGCACCTCGGGGCAATGCGCGCATTACTCAAATCTCCCCTGGTTGCGACCCTGGCCATAGTGCTGCTGGGGGTTTTGACGCAGTCGCTTCAGGCCTTCGACCACATCTACTGGAACGTCTGGTACAAGAACCGCGCCCATCCGGTTGAAACCGGGGCGGTGATCGTCTCGCTTGATGGCGGGGCGCCGATCAATGCGATGTCCGTTGCAGCCTCTACAACGCGGCAGGCACAGCTGCTTGAGCGGATCGTCGCAGCGGGCGCGCAGCAGGTCTATTTCGATCTCCCCCTGGCGGCGGGCGATGACAAGGCCGGGGACGTTGCCCTGCGCACCGCCTTGACGCGTGATGCGGCGGTGGTGACACTGGTCCAGCGCAGCAAGGTTGATGCCGGTGCGAATGCTTCCGTGCCCCGGGGCAGCCAGTTCGCGATCCCGCCCGAAGTGCCGACCGCGCTATCGGCATGGCGGGTCAACTTTCTCGGCTATGCCGAAAAGGCCGATCCCACCGTGCTTGTTGGCGGACGCCGCGTGCCGCAGGTGGCGCTGGGCGGGATTGGCGCAGCGGCGATCAACTATCCCCTTTACCCCGATGCCAGCATCGATCCGCGCGGCGTGCCCGTGGTCGATGCCCGGGCCGTGCTGGCTGGCAGGGCTGGCGGGCAGGCATTTTCGGGCAAGCGGGTTTTCGTGACCCTGACCAACCCGGGCGATGAAACCGCTTTGGGCTATTTCGGAGCGGGTGAAGTCCCGGCGGCCTTTGTCGACATCGCCGGCGGGGCCGGCTTGGCGGCTGGCCGGCCGCTTGAACTGGGGTGGGCGCCGTTCCTCCTCCTGTTCGCCGCCGTCTGCATGGCCGGATCGCGCGCCCGGTCGCGCGGCGGCAAGCTGGCCTGGTACGCCGGTTTGGCCGTGACGGTCATGGCAGGGCCGGGATTGCTGCGCGAACACAATGTCATCACCAGCATCGCCCCGACCCTTGCCGCAATCCTGATCTATCTCCCGCTGCGCAGTTCGCAGAAATGGCGCAGCCGGATCCAGCAGACCAGCAGCGCTTCGGGGCTGCCCAATGTCGCCGCGATGGTTGCCGACGGAATTGCCCGGACGCAGGATGTGGTTGCCGTATCGATCAGCCAGTATGAGCAGATGCTGGCCAACCTGCCGCATGAACTCCACGGTGAATTCGCCCGGCAGATCGCCCGGCGGCTTTCGCTCGGCGCCGGGGACCGGCGGGTGTTCGATAACGACAGCGGACACTTCGTGTGGCTCGAGGATTCGCGTCCGCTCGATGCCTTGATCGGGCATCTCGACGGCCTGCGCGCGCTATTCTCCTCGCCAGTGGTGATCGGCGCGCATGTGCTGGACACGACGGTCCACTTCGGGATCGATCGCAATTTTGACAGCACGCCGCTCAGCCGCATCCGCTCGGCCCTGGCCAGCGCCAACGAAGCCCAGGCCAAGGGCAAGCTCTACGAGGAATTCGGCGAGCAGCGCCTGGCGGAATCCCCGTGGGAGCTGTCGCTGCACGCCCGGATCGACGAAGGACTGCGCAGCGGTGCGATCTGGCTGGCGCTGCAGCCGCAGTATGATCTGCGCAATCATCGGTTCTCCGGTGCAGAGGCACTGATCCGCTGGAACGATCCGCAGCGCGGCGAAATCCCGCCCGATGCCTTCATCCTTCAGGCCGAACGTGCTGGTCGGATCGAAACGATCACCTATTGGGTGCTGGAACAGGCAATCGGCATGCTTGCCGAATTGAACCGGATCGCTGGCCCCTTCCAGATCAGCGTCAACCTGTCTGCGCGGATGGTCGATCATCCGGCCCTGGTTCACCGCATTGCCGATATCGTCCGGGAAACGGGCTTGCGCGATTGCAGCCTGATCACCTTTGAAGTGACCGAAACCTTCAGCCTGACCAACCGCGATCAGGCCCGGACCAACCTCGCGGCCTTGCGGGCAATGGGGTTCCGGCTGTCGATCGATGATTTCGGGACGGGGCAGGCCAGCCTTGCCTATCTCGCCGAAATTCCCAGTGACGAGATCAAGCTTGATCGCTGCTTCGTTCAGCCGATCACCTCAAGCCGCCGCGAACAGTTGATCGTGTCGAGCGTAATTGAACTGGCCCATGCCTTGGGGCAGGAAGTGGTCGCCGAAGGGATCGAGGATGCGGCAACGCTGGATGCGGTCCAGGCGATGGGCTGCGACGTGGCGCAGGGGTTCTATCTTGCCCGGCCGATGCGGTTGCCGCAATTGATCGAGGCAATCCAAAAGCAAAGCGATGGCCCGCCTGCGGCGATGCTTAACATTTAACCCTTGTTAACCATAACAAATACAGTTACGAATCAGCTTCCTACCAATGGAAGGAAGCTGTCATGTTCTCGCGTCTTTGGGCCTACCTGTTTCATTGATAGCTCTGGGGCGGGGGGAACTTTCCCAATTTGCCCCAGGCGATCCACAGGCATGCTGAATGGTCGGCATTGTGCTGCCGTTTGGTATCCTGTCCAACCTTGAGGGGCTCGCCGGTCGCGGCGAGCCTTTCTGATTCAAGGGCTGCGTTGCGGCTTAAAGAGCGTCGACCATGACGACTTCGGCGGCATCCAACGCCTCGACCGCGATCACGGTTTCGCCGGTGATCGCCACGCCGTCGCGGGCCTGGGCTTCGATCCCGTTGACCTTGATCCGGCCGGTCGGGGCAACCAGATACTGGTGCCGGGCAGGATCGGCGGCATAGCTCACCTGGGTTCCGGCAGGGAGGGTTGCGGCAAGCACGCGGGCATTGGCCCGGATCGGCAAGGCCTCATCAGCTTCGGGCGTGCCGCTGGCCACGATGACCCACTTTCCGGCCCGGTCTCCACGGGGGAATTCCTGCTGGCCCCAGCCCGGTGCATCGCCGGCGGAATCGGGCAGGATCCAGATCTGGAACAAGGTCGTCGCCTCGTCTTCCAGATTGTATTCGGCATGGGTGATCCCGGTCCCGGCGCTCATCACCTGAACATCGCCGGCTGCGGTGCGGCCGCGGTTGCCCAGGCTGTCCTGATGGGTGATCGCGCCGGTGCGCACGAAAGTCACGATTTCCATGTCGCGGTGCGGATGCGGGGGAAAGCCGGTCTGCGCGGCGATGGTGTCATCATTCCAGACCCGGATCCGGCCCCAGCCCATGCGGGCGGGATCGTGATAGTCGGCAAAGCTGAAATGGTGACGGGCATCAAGCCAGCCGTGGTTGGCGTGGCCAATCCCCGCAAAGGGACGGATTTCGATCATCGGAGTGTTCCACCTCGGCGGGGTGTTGCCGCCGGCATGGCGCCTAGATGGGGCGCATGCCGGCTGGCTTCAAGGTGTCAGAACGACTTGCGTAGCCCGACGAAGAACGAGCGGCGCGGCCCCCATTCAGGCTGGCCCGCGCCAACCCCGGAGCCATCACGCAGCAGATAGACCTTGTCGAACAGGTTGATCACATCGAAGCGCACGGTGAAGCCTTCGTCCTCGCTCATGCCAAAGATCTGGGCAAGGCCCAGGTTGATCTGTGCATAGGGGCGTTCCTTGCCCCCATTGGGCACGGTCCCGTCAGGATCTTCGGCGCGCAGGCCATCGCCATAGATCAGGTCGAAGCTCGCCTGGAACTGGCCCAGCGGGTTATCAAGCTTGAGCGCCCCGCCGCCGGACACCGTCCACTTCTGCGAGTGATCGGTGTAGATGTCGTGATTGGCGATATAGCCCAGTTCGGCCGGATCGAAGAAGAACTGGTTGGAATTGATGTCGCGAGCCTTCTGTTCGCCCCGCGCGGCGTTGAGGTAGAATTCCGCCAGCTTGCTTTCATAGTTCAGCGAAAATTCGATCCCCCAGCTGTGCGAGTGCGCATAGTTGAACGGATTGGCGATCCGGGTTGCGCCATACTGGTGCTCGTCCAGCAGGTTGGTCTTGGCCTTGTAGTAAGCATCGACCGATGCGCTCAGCCGCGGCAGGATGAAGTGTTGGAAGCCGATGTCGAAATTGTGTTCACGCTCTGACCGGATCGGATCGGCCTGATTGTTCGGGGCTTGCCCGGTGGTTCCGGCAAAGGCCCCGATCGTGCGCGCGACGGCCAGTTCCTGGGGCGGGGGCGTGAAATATCGGGCGTAGCCAAGATGGATGGTGGTCGTCCCGGTCGGCTTCCACACCAGGCTGGCGCGGGGGCTGAACTGGTGCTCGTTCACCGCGGCGCGGGCCTGATCATACCGCAGCCCGAAATTGAAGGTCAGGTGGTCGGCAATCGCCCACTCGTCTTGCAGGTAGAGGCCCAGCGTCGAGCCAGTCTCGCGCGAGTTCACCGGGATGACGATCGGTGCGGTGCTGGTCTGGTTGCCCAGGCCGTCGATGGCGAACACCCGGTTGACGCTGTCGGTCCGGGTATTCTCGCGCTGATAGAACAGCCCGGCCCGCAGGGTGTGGGCATCCCCCACCGCAACGCTCGCATCCGATTGCACGCCCCAGACCCGGCTTGACTGGGTCAGGTCGGTGTCGGCGCCGTTGAACATCAACTGCCCACCCGCGGAATCGGGGGCATAGTGAGCCTTGGCATAGCGGATGAACGGGGCGACCTGAATGTCGAACCCATCGTTGGAATATTGCCATGCCAGCACGCCAAAGTGCGAAACCTGGTGTTGGGTCTGATCGATCAGGGCAGAATCGAACGTGGTCCGGCCATTAAGAACGTAGCTCGGCGCCAGGCCGGGCGTGTTGGGGATCTGGAAATCGCCGATCGAAGTGCCGCCAAAGGCCGAAATCCGGCTGCTGTCGTTGAGCACATAGGACAGGTAACCGAACCCGCGCCATTGTTCGGTGCGATCATGGATCGCGCTGCGATCGGGCAGGGGGTTGCTGATCCCCATGTCGTTGCGCAGGTAGCTTCCCGATACGAAGAAACTGAGCCGCCCGACGGTATTGCGCAGCGTCATGCTGGGCTGGAAGGTGTTGTTCGATCCGGCATAGATCCCGGCATCGCCGTCGAAATCGAAGCCGTCGGTGCGGGTCTTCATGTTGACGATGCCGGCGGTGCGGAAACCGTACTGCGCGGGCAGGGCGCCAGTGATCACTTCGACCGAACTGGCCACGCGCGGATCAACCAGCGCGCCGAACCCGCCAAACCCCTGCGGAACGGTGATGCCGTTGAGCCGGTACTGGATGTTGCCGTGTTCGTTGCGGATGTGCACGTCGCCGTCGCCATCGGCGTCCTGCGTCACCCCCGGAGCCTGCAGCAGCACGCCCTTGAGGCTGCGGTCAGCGCCGCCGGGCTGCAGATCCAACTGCTCGCGGTTCATCGCATAGGCGTTGGCGCCGAGCGAGGAATCGATCGAATCGCGCGATGCATCCAGCTTGCGCGCGGTGACGACGATCGACTGATCATCGCTGGCGGAGGGATCGGGTGCCGGGGCGGTCTGGGCGAGGGCCGGGCTGGCAACAAAGGCCGCGCCGCAGAGCAGGATTCGTTTCAAGGCAGGGAACTTTCTGTCGGGGTGCCCGCTCAATAGCCTTGATGATACGTTATAACAAGCCTGAGTGGCGCGGTTATGTCACGCTTCGCCGTGACCGGCGGCCAGATAGTCGGCGCTCTGCATTTCCATCAGGCGGCTGATCGTGCGATCAAATTCAAAGCGCCCGTCGCCGCTGGCATAGAGCTGTTCGGGAACGGCATCGGCAGCGGCCAGCAACTTGACCTTGTGTTCATACAGCGCGTCGATCAGCGTCACGAAACGGGCCGCTTCGTTCCGGTTTTCAGGCCCCATGCGCGGAATGCCGACCACGATCACCGTGTGATAGGTCTGCGCGATCGCCAGATAGTCTGCCGCGCCGCGCGCCTCGGCGCACAGCCGCTTGAAGCTGAACACGGCCACGCCTTTGAGGCTCTTGGGGACGTGCAGCATGCGGCCGCCGCCAACGTCGATATCGGCGGAGGGGACGTGTTCGGCATCTTCGGGGCTGTAATCGGTCAGGCGGAAAAAGGCTTCGCGCACCTGGGCCGTCGCCGCATCGCTCAATGGGCTGTGCCAAGTGCCCATGCCGCCCAGTCGTTCGAGCCGGTAATCGACCGGTCCGTTGAGCGCCATGACGTCAAGTTCGCGCTCGATCAGGGCGATGAAGGGCAGGAAGTGTTCGCGGTTGAGCCCGTCCTTGTAGAGTTCGGTGGGCGCGCGGTTGGATGTGGTGACGATTGTCACCCCGTGTACTTCGATCAGCGCGGTGAACAGCCGCGACATGATCATCGCATCGGCGGAATTGTTGACCACCATCTCGTCAAAGGCGAGCACCCGCAGCCCCTGCGCCAGCGCGGCGGCAACGGGCGGGATGGGGTCGCCGCTCTCGCTCAGCCTTGCCTCGCGCAGGCGGGCGTGGACCTCGATCATGAAGGCGTGGAAGTGGACCCGGCGCTTTTCCGGGATCGCCAGGCAATCATGGAACAGGTCCATGAGCATCGACTTCCCCCGGCCAACCCCGCCCCAGATGTAGAGCCCGCGCTGGCGCGGCGGAGCCTTCTTGCCAAACAGGCGGCCGAGCAGCCCGCCGTTTGCGCTGGGGGCGGCCTCAAGCTCGTCCTGCAGCTGGCCAAGCCGGGCTGCGGCAGCGCGCTGTTCGGGATCGGGGCGCAGTTCGCCGGCGGCAACCAGCGCTTCATAGCGGGCGAGAACCTGGGTCATTTGCCCGAAGGCTTGCGCACGATGCCCGAAAACGAGGCGATGAGATTTTCGTCGTTGGCGCCCTGAACCACGGTGCCGCGCAGGAAGACCATGCGGCGGGTTTCGCGCATCACTTCGACCACGGCATCAAGCGGCACACCCGGTTTGCCTGCGCCGATGAACTGGCTGGAGAGTTCCAGGGTGACCGATCCGGCGGCGGCATCGCCCATCAGCAGGGTGCGCATCGCGGCAAACAGGGAAATGTCCATCAGTGCCAGGCTGACCGCGCCGTGGACCATGTCGAGCAGGTTGGTGTGGCGCCGCTCGGGCATCATCCGCACCCGGCACACCTTTTCGCTTTCGGCGCGGACCAGCATGTGGCCCATGGTCTGGGCATTGAACCGGGTATCGTCGGACAGGTTCCAGCTATGCCAGCCCGGATGGTCCGGGTCTGGCGCATAGCGGAAATCGTTCGAATCGCTCACTTAGACGTGGCGCTCTGCTTGCATCTTCTTGATTTCGGCAATCGCGCGCGCCGGCGACAGGCCCTTGGGGCAGACGTTGGCGCAGTTCATGATGGTGTGGCAGCGATAGAGGCGGAAGGGATCTTCCAGCTCGTCAAGGCGCTCACCGGTCATTTCGTCACGGCTGTCGGCCAGCCAGCGATAGGCCTGGAGCAGGATCGCCGGGCCAAGGAACTTGTCGCTGTTCCACCAGTAGCTCGGGCACGAGGTCGAGCAGCAGGCGCACAGGATGC
>JAYSCF010000050.1:0-10642 GCA_041915005.1 Novosphingobium sp. | reverse complement strand
CCGATACCGCCAACCCCGATGTGAACGTGCTGTTCATGGGCCAGGACGGGATCGGCCTGCCCGAGCGCGAATACTATTTCTCGCCGCAGTTCGCCAAGCAGCGCGATGCCTACCGCGCCTATATCGTGCGGACCATGCAGGCGATCGGCAACCCCGATCCCAAGAAGGCCGCCGACACGATCATGGGCTTTGAAACCGAGATCGCGTTCAAGAGCTGGAAGATCGCCGACCGCCGCGACATCGACAAGCTCAACAACCCGATGAGCACGGCCGAACTGGCCGCCTATGCCCCCGGGATCGATTGGACGGCGTTCTTTGCCGGCGCGGGCGTTCCCGCCCAGCAGCGCATGATCGTGGGCGAAAACACCGCGGTCAAAGCGATCGCCAAGCTCTATGGCGAAACCCCGCTGGCCACGCTCAAGCTGTGGCAGCAGTTCCACATCGCCGATCAGGCCGCGCCCTATCTCACCAAGGCGATGGTCGACAGCCGGTTCGACTATACCAAGACCCTGAGCGGCGTGAACGAGAACCGCCCACGCTGGAAGCGCGGCGTCGACCTGGTCGACAGCTCGCTGGGCGAACTGGTCGGCCAGGACTATGTCGCGCGCTATTTCCCGGCCTCGTCGAAGGCCAAGATGGAAGGCCTCGTCGCCAACCTCAAGACCGCGATGGCCGGGCGCATCAAGGGCAACGACTGGATGAGCGAGGCGACCAAGACTGCCGCGCTGGAAAAGCTGAGCCGCATGGACGTGATGGTTGGCTATCCCGACAAGTTCCGGTCCTATGCCGCGCTCAAGGTCGATGCCGCTGATCTTTACGGCAATGTCGAGCGCGCCGGCGCGTTCAACGCGGCCTATCAGATGAGCTTCCTCGGCAAGAAGGTCGACAAGAAGCTGTGGGGCATGAACCCGCAGACGGTGAACGCCTACAACGGCTTCCTTGAAAACAAGATCGTGTTCCCCGCGGGCATCCTGCAGGCGCCGTTCTTCGATCCCAATGCCGATGATGCCGTGAACTATGGCGCGATCGGCGCGGTGATCGGCCACGAAATCAGCCACGGCTTCGACGACCAGGGCCGCAAGGTCGATGCCACCGGCAAGGTGCGCGACTGGTGGACCCCGGAAGACGCCAAGCGCTTCGTCGAGCAGACCGCCGTGTTCGGCGCGCAATATGCCAAGTTCGAAGCCGCCCCGGGCGCCTTCGTCAACCCGGACCTGACGATGGGCGAAAACATCGCCGACTTCGCCGGGATCCAGGTGGCAATGGACGCCTATCATGCCGCGCTGGGCGGGGCCGCAGCCCCGGTGATCGATGGCTATACCGGCGAACAGCGCGTGTTCCTGGGCTGGGCGCAGGTCTGGCGCAGCAAGGCGCGTGAAGATGCGCTGCGCCGCCAGGTTGCCACCAATGAACACAGCCCGGCGATGTTCCGCCTCTATGGCCCGCTGCGCAATGTCGAAGCCTGGTACCAGGCCTTTGGCATCAAGGCCGGCGACAAGCTCTACATCGCGCCCGAACAGCGCGCCAAGATCTGGTAATCGAACGGGGGCGGCAGCGATGCCGCCCCCGCTCTCCTTATAGCAAGGACTTCCCTCCCCATGCGCAAACTCCCGCTCATCTCGGTTTCGCTGCTGGCGCTGGCCGCCTGCGCGCAGACCCCGCCGCCCGCCGCCCCGGTTGCCGAGGCTGCCCCCGCCCCGCAGCCCTATGCCCCGGTCATCCCCACGGGCACCGGCGTGTTTGCCCAGGCTTCGACCCTGTCGCTGCAGGCCCCCGATTTTGGCGCAATCAAGGACAGCGATTTCGAACCAGCGATCGAACAGGGCATCGCGATCCAGCTGGCCGAAGTCGATGCGATTGCCGGCAACCCCGCCGCGCCGACCTTTGAAAACACCATCGAGGCGCTGGAA
This sequence comes from Novosphingobium sp., assembly GCA_041915005.1. Classification (GTDB taxonomy): domain Bacteria; phylum Pseudomonadota; class Alphaproteobacteria; order Sphingomonadales; family Sphingomonadaceae; genus Novosphingobium. The sequence continues at coordinate 8,732 of JAYSCF010000050.1, read as the reverse complement.
AAGTCGGGTCAGATGCTGACCCGCGTGCTCAACGTGTTTTCAGCGCTGACCAGCGCCAACACCAACGATGCGCTTGATGCCGTCGACAGCCGCACCGCGCCCAAGCTGGCGGGGATGCGCGATGCGATCCTGCTCAACGACAAGCTGTTCGCGCGGATCAAGACCCTGCACGACACCAGCGCCAGCCTGAACCTCGCGCCCGATCAGGCGCAGGTGCTGGCGATCACCTATGACAACATGGTCCGCAACGGCGCCCTGCTCAGCCCGGCCGACAAGGAAGCGCTCAAGACCGTCAACGGCAAGCTGTCGTCGCTGTCGACCGACTTTGGCCAGTTCCTGACCAAGGGCACCAAGGACGGCGCGCTGGTGTTCACCGACAAGTCCTGGCTCGCCGGGCTTTCGGCCGCCGATGTTGCAGCGGCAGAACGCGCCGCGGCCGACCGCAAGCTGCCCAAGGGCAGCTATGCGATCCCGCTCCAGAACACCACGCAGCAGCCGCTGCTGGCCTCGATGGCCAACCGCAAGGCCCGCGCCGCGCTGTTCGAAAAGAGCTGGATGCGGTCCGAACGCGGCGATGCCAACGATACCCGCGCCCTGGCGCAGGATCTGGCCCAGCTGCGCGCCCAGAAGGCCAAGCTGCTCGGCTATCCGGACTATGCCAGCTATGTGCTGACCAACCAGATGGCCCAGTCCCCGGCGAAGGCGATCGGGTTTCTCCAGCAGCTGGTGCCGGCCCTGGCCAAGACCCAGCAGCGCGACGCGGCCGAACTGAACACGTTCATCCGCGCCGATGGCGGCAAGTTCGCCGTCACCCCGGCAGACTGGGATTTCTATTCCGAAAAGCTGCGCAAGGCGAAGTACGATCTCGATCAGAACGCGGTGAAGCCCTATCTGGAAATCACCAACGTGCTGGAAAACGGCGTGTTCTTCGCCGCCAACCAGCTTTACGGGCTGACCTTCAAGAAGCGCACCGACATTCCGGTCTATCACCCGGACGTGACCGTCTACACCGTCTACGATGCCGACGGCAGCGAACTGGCGCTGTTCTATTTCGACCCGTGGAAGCGCGACAACAAGTCGGGCGGGGCATGGATGTCGAACTTCGTCGATCAGACCAGCCTGCTTGGCACCAAGCCGGTGGTCTACAACGTCGAGAACTTCACCAAGCCCGCCGCTGGCCAGCCCGCGCTGATCACGTGGGACGATGCCAACACCATGTTCCACGAATTTGGCCACGCGCTGCACGGGATGCTGTCGAACCAGCGCTATCCGACCATCGCGGGTACCAATACCGCGCGCGATTTCGTGGAGTTCCCCAGCCAGTTCAACGAAAACTGGATGACCGAACCCAAGGTGCTGGCGAACTTCGCCAAGCACTACAAGACCGGCGCACCGATGCCCGCCGCGCTGGTTGCCAAGATCGACAAGGCCAAGCACTTCAACCAAGCCTACGCGCTGGGCGAAGTGGTGGCCGCCGCCCTGCTCGATCTCAAGTGGCACGCGCTGCCCGCCGATGCCGCCAAGCAGGATGTCGATGCCTTCGAAACCAAGGCGCTGGGGGAAACGGGGCTTGATGTCGCCCATGTCCCGACCCGCTATCGCACCAGTTATTTCCGGCACATCTGGGCCAATGGCTATGCCGCGGGCTACTATGCCTACAGCTGGACCGAAATGCTCGATCACGATGCGTTCCAGTGGTTCGTCGACAATGGCGGCATGACCCGCGCCAATGGCCAGCGGTTCCGCGACATGGTCCTCTCCAAGGGCCACTCGCTGGACTATGCCGACATGTACCGCGCCTTTGCCGGCCGCGATCCCGGGATCGAGCCGATGCTGAAGGCCCGCGGCCTGAAGTAGGTCCGACCACCAGCGCGGGCCGGGCCCCCGCCACCAACCCCCCCCCCCGGAGCCCCCCACCCAAAGTGGCCAACCCCCCCCCACCCCCCCTGGCCGCGCGGGCCGGGAACCCCCACCCAGCGCGCGCTGACCCCCCAAACCTTGGCGATCACCGCCTCGGACAGCGCCGCTGCGGGCGCGCCATCGGCAATCAGCCGGCCCTGCCCCAGCACCACCACGCGATCGGCATGGTTCATTGCCTGGGCCAGATCGTGCAGCACCAGCACCACGCCCATCCCCTGATCTGCCAGCGCCCGGAAATGCGCCAGCAGCGCCAGTTGATGCGCCAGATCGAGATTGGCCAACGGCTCATCCGCCAGCAGCCACCGGGGCGTGCCCGCCAGCACCCGCGCCAAAAGCGCGCGCGCACGCTCCCCGCCCGACACCTGCGACACGGGCCGGGCGCGCAGCGGCTCCAGCGCCAGGGCGGCAAGGGCCGCTTCGATCGCGGCGCGATCCACGCCCGCATCATCGCCCCACGGCAGCCGGCCAAGCCCCACCAGCGTTTCCACCGCAACGTCCCAGGCCACTTCGGCGCTTTGCGGCAGATAGCCCAGAATCCGCGCCCGCGCCCGCGGCGTCAGCGCGTGCAGGTCCGTGCCATCCAGCTCGACACCCTCGCCGGCAAGGCCTGCAAGGCAAGTCAGCAGGCTCGATTTGCCCGCGCCATTGGGGCCGCAGATCGCGGTGACTTCGCCCGGGCGCAGATCGAGCGTGATCCCGCTCAGGCGGCCCGGCAGCGACAGGGTCTGCGCGCTCAGCATCAGGTGAAGCTCCGGCGCAGTTTGAGCAGCAGCACCAGAAAGAACGGCGCGCCCACCAGCGACAGGGCAATGCCCAGCCGCAGTTCGCTTTGCAGCGGGGCGATCCGGCACAGGCAATCGGCCACCAGCAGCACCAGCGCCCCGGCCAGCGCGCTCGGCACGATCAGCGTGGATGGGCGGCGATCGGTGAACGGACGGACCAGGTGCGGCACCGTCAACCCGACAAAGCCTATGATCCCGGCCACGGCCACCCCCGCCCCCACGGTCAGCCCGACGCCGGCGATCATCAGCCCCTGCAGACGGCGCGGGCTGATCCCCAGCGAACGCGCCGCACCTTCGCCCAACATCAGGGCATCAAGCCCGCGCCCGGCGCGCAGCAGCGCGGCGATCCCCGCCAGCGTCAGCGGGGCGGCAATCCACACCTCGTGCCATGATCGGTCGCTCAGCGCGCCCATCAGCCAGGTCACGATCTCGGACATGGCAAAGGGCGTGGGCGAAAGGCTGATCGCGAGGCTCATCAAGGCGCCCGCAAGGCTGGCGATGATCATTCCGGCCAATGTGAAGACCATCACCGACCCCCCGCTGCCCGCGATCAGGCCAAGCAGCGCCATCGCCCCGCCCGCACCCAGCAGGGCAAAGCCGGGCAAGGCATAGGGCTGCGCCGCCATGCCGGTCCAGAATGACAGCACCGCGCCCAGCGCCGCGCTCGGCGCGATCCCGAACAGCCCCGGATCGGCCAGCGGATTGCGCAGATAGCCCTGCATCGCCGCGCCCGCCGCGCCAAGCCCCGCGCCCAGCACCAGCGCCAGCGCGGCGCGCGGCGCGCGCAGTTCCATCAGGATCGTCATCGCGCCGGGCAGCTGCGGATCGAACGGATCGATCCACACCCGCCCCGCCAGCAGCGAAAGCGGCACGACCAGCGCCAGAGCGGCGATCAGCAAGACGCACAGCCGGGTCACAGGCTGCGCCTCACCGCGCCCAGCCGCTCGGCCGCGCGCACGATGGTTGGCCCGCCGCACCACAGCAGCCCCGAGGCCAGCGCCGCGCGGCGGGTGGCCTTGAGGCTGGCAAGCGCGGGATGGGCCAGCAGCCGGTCCTCGTTCGCAGCGGGATTGCCCGCGGTGAAGATCACCTGCGGCGGCGCGGCCAGCATCGCCTCCAGCGGCAGGAGATCGGCCTGCTTCATCCCGCGCGCGGCAGCCGCATTGCTGAACCCGGTGCGGATCATAAGGTCGGATATCAAGGTTGCGCTCCCCGGCACGATCCCGCCCGATTGCCACACGATCGCAGGGACCGGCGCGGCAGCGGGCGCGCGGTTGGCGGCCAGCGCCGCCTCGATCCGCGCGACCAGCGCCTCGCCCCGCTCGGGATGGCCGGCGAGCATGGCCAGCCGGCGGACCTGGGCTTCGCTTTCAGCCACAGTCGGGGCAATCCCGAACTGTTCGAGCCGGAAGCCCATCTGCCCCAAGGCGCCCACCGTGGCCGGGGCCATGAAGGTGCCACCCACCACCACCTGCGGGCGCAGCGCGGCGACTTCTTCCACCGTGCCGGCCAGCGCGGGAAAGCGCCGGGCCTGGCCCACGTCCATCGAACTGGATGCCGGGTCCGAGCTATAGGCCGACAGCCCCAGGATCTGCCCCGGATCGGCCACTTCGGCCAGGATCGCATCGGTACAGGGGTTGAGGCTGACAAAGGTTGGCGCCCCGCGCCCTGCCGGCTGCGCCGGGGCAGCCGTGCAGGCCGCCAGCGCAAGGACCAGACAGGGCGCGGGCCACCTTACCACTTCACGCGCACGCCGGCATAGGCAGAGCGGCCATAGGCGCCATACTGATAGGCGGTCTGATACCGCGTATCGGCCACATTCTCGATCCGGCCATAAAGCTCGAACCGTTCGCCCAGCGGCACGCTGGCGCGCAGGGTGACCAGCGCATAGCCATCGAGCCGGGTCGTGTTCGCCGCATTTTCATAGCTATCACCAACCAGCCGCAAATCGGCCCCCAGCGCAAGGCCGGCCAGCGGCGTGCGCCAATCTGCCGACAGGGTCAGCGCGTTGCGCGGGCGCCGCGCCAGGTCTTTCGCCGTGGCCTGGTTGACCGCCTTGACATAGCTGTAGACCGCCTGGACGCTGAAACCTGCAGCCGGGCGGGCCAGCAATTCCACCTCGGCGCCCTGGGCGCGGGTCCGGCCCACGTTGAAGTATCCGGTCGGATCCAGGTAATCGATCAGGTTGCGGGAATCGCGGCGGAACAGCGTGATCCCGGCCTGCAGCGGGCTGGCACGATCGCCCCATTCAAGCCCGGCATCGAAGCTCCGGCTGGTTTCCGGGGTGAGCGTCAGATTGCCGCCATAGCCATAGAGCTGGTAAAGCGTCGGGGCCTTGAAGCCTTCGCCATAGCTGGCCCGGGCGCGCCAGCCCATGCCCAGCTGGATGCTGCCATTGGCGCCGAAGGTCCAGTGGCTGCCGAACCGGTCATGATCGTCGATCCGCGCACCCCCGGCCAGGGCCAGCGCGCCGCGCTTGTAGCCCAGCAGCGCATGGCCGCTGGCCAGCCGGGCCGACTGGCGCGGGTCATAGTTGGTGAAGAACCGGGTCCATTCGCTGTCCGCCCCGAAATCCAGCGTCAGGCCGGGGGACAAATCGGCCCGACCGGCCAGATCGGCCCGCACACTGCGCCCGTCGGTTTCGAAATTGGGGGCCGTGTCATAGGTCGGGTCGTAATAGGCCCGGCGCGTGCTCGACAGCGCCAGACCGCCGCGCAGCTGCAACCCGCCGGCCTGATGCTCCACCCCGATCCGGCCCGAGGCCTGCCGGGTAGTCTGGTATTCGGGGGTATCGGCAAAGACATAGAGCGGCCAGGGATAGCCATCGAAATCAACCCGGCTATCGGCATAGCGGCCCACGGCAACCAGCGACCAGTCGCTGGTCAGGTCCAGCCGCCCGCGCCCGCCGACATGCCACTGGCGAAAGCCATCGGGCTCGGTCCCGCCGCTGAAGGCGGAAATCCCGTCGCTGCGGGTGTAGCCGCCGCCCAGGGTCAGGGCATGGCCTTCGCCCGCAACCCCGGCCTGGGCTTCGGCGGCGATGGTATCGTAGTCGCCATATTCGACGCTGCCCGACACCCCGTCCACTTCGGCGCTGGTCACGGCCAGCACGCCCGCGAGCGCGTTCGAGCCCCAGACCACGCTGTTCGATCCGCGCAGCAGTTCGATCCGGTCGATCCCGCCGGTCAGCAGGGTGCCAAGGTCAAACCCGCCCGAAGGCGCGGCGGTATCCTCTACCCGCACGCCATCGATCGTCACCAGCAGGCTTTCCGAATTGCCCCCGCGCACGAACAGGCTGGTCTGGCTCCCCAGCCCGCCGCGCCGCGCCAGGGTCACGCCCGGCAGGCGTTCGAGCACGCGGGTGATGTCCCCGCCCTGGACCTGTTCGAGCACGGCCGCATCGATCACCGCGATCGACTGGCCGGTCTGCGCCGCCGGTTCGCGCCAGCCGCTGGCGGTGACGACAATCGCCGCGTCATCACCCGTACCGACCGCATCCTGGGCCACGGCCGGAGCGGAAAACGCAAGCGACGTTCCAATTAAAAACAGATATTTCACGCATAAACCTCACATCATGAACGAATGCCGTTCATGGCGAGAGGCCCCGCGCGAATTCGCGGGTCCACGCTGCAATCCGGTACACCCCGCCCGGCGCGGAACGACCGTCATGGGCAGGTCTCCTGGCTCCCGGATCATTGCTTCTGCCCGCCTTCCCGGTTTCCCAGTGGCATAGTGGGCAAGACGCTCCCCGGTCACAGTTGCGGGGGCAGCGCAGGATTGGCACCTGCTTCCCTCTTAGGCCTGCCGAAGCAGGCAACCTATGACGTGGAACTGCGCATAGGCCGCCCTGCCCGGCCGGGCAAGCCCCGCCGGCATAGGGCCATTTCTTAACCGCTTGGCGCTAGCGCCAGCCTTCGTCCCACATCGGCACGGCGTGAAATGCGCGGGTGCGCCGGACGGGCGCTGCATTTACGCGCTGGGCGCGTAGCCAAAGCGAGTCTGCAAAAGCCAAACCGATGTCGATCACCGCCGCCTTTCCCCCAGAACCGCGCCCCCGCGATTTCATCGCCCGGCTGCCACGTTCCGGGCAGCGCACGCTGGGCGCCCGCAATGCCCGCCAGCATCGTGGGCGGCGGGCGCTGGTGCTGCTGGCGGCGATCGCGGTCCCGGCGCTGGCCACCCCGGGCAGTTGGCGCGCATTCGACATCGGCAACGCCGGCGCAGCCACCGTCACGCTGGAGCCGATGCCGTTCGAGCGCCAAGGCGACAGCTTTCCCGGATCGGCCTTTTACTACCTCGCCCCCGATGCGCCGGTGGCGGCGCTGGCCGCGTCATCCAGCGTGCCGCTGGGCGGGCTGCTCGATCCGCTGGGCGGGCCGATCGCCCGCGCGCTGCGGATCGATACTTCGGGGGTCGATCGCACCCGCGCGCTCGATTGCATGACCGCCGCGATCTATTACGAAGCCGCCAGCGAACCCGACCAGGGCCAGCGCGCGGTGGCGCAGGTGGTGCTGAACCGCGTGGCCCATCCCAGCTTCCCCAGCACGGTCTGCGGCGTGGTCTATCAAGGGTCCGAGCGGACCACCGGATGCCAGTTCAGCTTTACCTGCGATGGTTCGCTGGCGCGGGTGCCCAACCGCTTCTTCTGGGCCCGCGCCCGCGGCGTGGCCGCTGCCGCGCTCAGCGGCGCAATCGAACGCAGCGTCGGGCTGGCGACCCACTATCACACCATCGCGGTTCATCCGGCGTGGGATGCCCAGATGAACCACATCACCACCATCGGCGCGCACATGTTCTTCCGCTGGCGCGGCCCGGCAGGCGATGCCGGCGCGTTTCGCTTTGCCTATGCCGGGGGCGAACCAACCGCCGCACCGCATCCGCGCACTGCCGCCACGACCGCCGCGATCGACCCGGCGCTTGATCCGCTGGCGCTGCAGCGTGTCTATGAAGCCGGGCTGCGCAGCGCCGCCCCGGCTGCCTCAGCCGATGGCGCGGCGCGCGCAGCGCCCGCCCCGGCCCCGGCCTATGCCGGCGAGGTCGAGGCGCGCGGCGGCGATGCGCTCTACCGCGGTGACAAGCTGCCGGCAGCCCAGGGCATCCGCCCCGAATACCAGCAATCGGGCGCCTGGATCGCGCGCCCGGGCGGGTGAACCCCTGCCCGCCGGTTAAGCCTCGGCAACCATAGTGCCACACCAAGCCTTAGCCCCGCCCGGGCTAGAGCCACGGCAATGACGATCCGCTTTGCCGCCGCCCGCCCCAGCATGACCGCCTTCATCGGCCGCACGTACTGGACGCTCGACCTGCCCGCCACGGGCAACGACAATCTCGATGCCCCGATCCCTGCCGCCGAAGACGCTCCGGCTGCCTCCCATGCAGAGCGCGATCCGCTGCGCGAGGCGCTGCTGCATTTCGCGGTCCACGGGCTGGGCGCGGCCGAGGAAGCCCGCACTGAAGCCCTGCTGTGCCACCGCGCCGGGCGGGTAGAAGAAGCGCGCTACTGGCTCGACATCTGCCGGCATTTCGACCGGCGCATGGCTTCGGCGCTCGCCCGCCGGTTGGCGGCCCAACCGCGCACGCGGCGCCGCTAACCCTACGGCACCCGGCCTGAAACGCCATTGAGGCTGGTTTTCTGAACGTCTGTTGCTATTGCGAACCATTATCGAAAAATAGTTGGCAAGTCAGGCTTTTCCTTGCTTGCAATCCCCTCCCCGCGCGCTTACGGCACCCCCTGTTCACCGGGAAGTCCGCACTCCAGCGGGATGGAATGGGCTACCCAGATTGCCAGACGTGATCCCGCATATCAGGGAAGGACATCGTCGCATCATGGCTCGCAAGAAGATTGCCCTTATTGGCGCCGGCATGATCGGTGGCACGCTTGCTCACCTCGCCGCCAAGAAGGAACTGGGCGACATCGTCCTGTTCGACATCGCCGAAGGCATGCCCCAGGGCAAGGCTCTCGACCTCGCGCAGTGCGGTCCGATCGAAGGCTTTGACGCCAATATCAAGGGCACCAACGACTACGCCGACATC
>JAYSCF010000049.1:0-10707 GCA_041915005.1 Novosphingobium sp. | reverse complement strand
TGATCATCCAGAACGTCGGCCGCGACAAGGGTGAGACCGACGTGACCTTCACCGTCCCCGCCGCAGACCTGCTGCGCGCGCAGACCGTGCTCGAAGCGCAGAAGGAAGCGATCGGCTTCAACCGCATCATCACCGATGGCAAGGTGGCCAAGGTTTCGGTCGTGGGCGTCGGCATGAAGAGCCACGCGGGCGTCGCCAGCACGATGTTCCGCGCGCTGGCCGATCGCGGGATCAACATCCAGGCGATCTCGACCAGCGAAATCAAGGTTTCGGTCCTGATCGACGAAGATGAGACCGAACTGGCCGTGCGCGTGCTGCACTCGGCCTACGAACTCGACGCCGAATAAGTATCCCGTCCGCTGCGCCGATCAGCGCAGCGGATCAAGGATCATCACGAACCCGCCATACCGGGCAACCGGCATGGACCGCGCGGCGGGCCGCAGCACCTCGCTGCGCGCGGCAAGGCCGCCGGCCGCCTTGCCGTCAGACAGCACCGTTGCGGCATAGCGCCGCCCCGGCAAGAAGCCGAGATCGACCGGCAGCGCGCCGGGGGCCGGGCTCGCTGAAATCCCCGCGACATACCAGCGCTGCCCCTTGCGGCGGGCCAGCACCACGCTCTGCCCCGGATAGCCGCCCAGCAAGCGCGTTTCGTCCCAGCTTGTCGGCAGGCCGGCCAGATAGGCGCGGAATTGCGGCGGGGCCGCACGGTAGGCCGCGGCGCTATCGGCGAGATGCTGGATACCCGATTCAAAGATCACCCCCAGCGCCGCCTCGTGGGCGTTGCTGGTAAGGTGCTGGCGCACCTGCGGCCCGATCTGGACCGGCGTGAAATCCATCGAACCGATGACATTGCGGGTAAAGGGCAGCACCGTGTTCTGGCGGGTGGAAAGCTGGCCAAAATCGGGTTCGGAGGTGAACGAATAATGTTCGCCCCCGCGCACGGCTTCCATCGTCATCAGGTTGGGCCAGGTGCGCTGCCAGCCGCGCGGGATGGTGCAGCCGTGGAAATTGACGAGCAGGTGAAACTCGGCCGCATCCGCCAGGATGTCGAGATACTGGCGCACGCGTTCCTGCTTGTCGGACTGGAAGAAATCGATCTTCACGCCCTTGGCGCCGATCCGGGCCAGCCGGGCAAATTCGGCGCGGCGGCGCTGGCGGTCATCCATCAGGTTGCGTGGCTGCTCGGTAACCGCGTTGTGCGCTCCGCCCGAATTGTACCAGAACAGCAGCCCCACGCCCTGCCGCTGGCCTTCGGCCACCAGCCGCTCGGCCGCATCGGGCGCGATTGTGTTCCAGTTGGCATCGACCAGCGAATAGGCCAGCCCCAGATCGTGCGACAGGCTGATGAAACTGGCCAGCTTGGCGTAATCGCGCGAGCTGTCATGGTCCGAGGCCCAGCTCCACGACGATACCCCCGGCTTGATCCACGCCGTGTCGGCAATCGCGCTGGGCAGGGCAAGATCGAACACGCGGTTCGACTGGGCGATGTCGGCCAGCTTGTCCGAAATCACCATGAACCGCCACGGCAGGGCGGCGGGCAAGGTGGTGGAGGGAACCACCGAGCCGGTGCCAAGCCCGTCCTCGGCCAGCGGCGGGGCAATGCGATAGGTGCCTGACGGCGCCTCGGCCGCAAGGTGCGATCCGTGATAGGCGCTGGTCAGGCCGGTTTCGTGCAGCAACACCCAGGTGCCCGCTTCATCCCGGAACAGCGCGGGAATGCCCCAGCCCGCGCCATCGCTCGGGGCCACGGCGGTGCCGATCGGCACGCCGCTGTTGTAAGGCGCTTCGTAGGCCGGCTGCCACAGGCTGGCCTTGTCATAGGGCTGCCCCCAATGGGTTCCCCCCGGCCCGAAGGCAAAGGCCGTTTCCTCGCTCTCGACCCGGTAATAGAGCTGGCTCTCACCGGTCAGGACATAGCGAAACGCGATCCCGTCATCCGCCGTCTGCAGCTCGATCGTCATCGGCTGGCCGGTTTCGCGGTCGGTGATGTCGAGCGCCAGTTCGTTGGCGGCATAATGGTTCACCGCGCGCTTGCCGGTGACCATCGTATAGTCATCCGTCACCGCGCGGCGGCGGGCGGCGGCAACGGCGATGGTGCTGCCAAAATCGGCGCGCATGGCCGGATCGGGGCGGCGCTGATCAAACCATGACAGCACCAGCCCCAGCGGCGACCATTCAACCACCGTGTGTCCGCCGCGCGCCACGCTGTATTCCAGCCCGCCATCGGCCGAAGCGCGCACCTGCGTGGTAATCGTGCCGTGGGGCGAGGCCAGCCGCCATTCCTGGGCCTGGTCATCGGCAAGCGCCGGGTCGGCGCTGGCGGCAAGCAGCGCGGCAGTGGCGGCAAGAGTTCGAAATCGGATCATCACGGCGCCAGCTCCCTTGGCCAAGTGCTGCCTCAATACCGTGCAAAAGGCGATCTAACAATCGATTGCAATGCCGCCTTTCCGCCGAAGCTGTGGCCAGGGCCGCGGCAAGGCTGGCATTGCTCAGCCCTGCCCCCTATAGGGCCTGACTGACTGACCGGCTGGGGACTATCGTGACGAGCAAAACCAAGACTCTCATGGCGCGCGGCGCTGCGTTTCTGGGCACCGAGCACGCGATCCTGTGCGGCGCGATGAGCTGGGTTTCGGAACGCAATCTGGTGGCCGCGATCAGCAATGCCGGCGCCTTTGGCGTGATCGCCTGCGGGGCGATGACCCCCGAACTGCTCGACGCCGAAATTGCCGGGACCAAGGCGCTCACGGCCAAGCCCTTCGGCGTCAACCTGATCACCATGCATCCCCAGCTGTTCGACCTGATTGCGGTCTGCGCGCGGCACAAGGTTGGCCACGTGGTGCTGGCCGGCGGGATCCCGCCCAAGGGCAGCGTCGAGGCAATCAAGGACTTTGGCGCCAAGGTGCTGGTCTTTGCCCCCACCCTGGCCCTGGCCAAGAAGCTGCTGCGTTCGGGCGCCGATGCGCTCGTGATCGAGGGTAGCGAAGCAGGCGGTCATATCGGCCCGGTGGCAACCTCGGTGCTGGCACAGGAATTCCTCCCCGCGCTGGCCGAAGATCACGTGGTGTTCGTGGCCGGCGGGATCGGCCGGGGCGAAATGATCGCGGCCTATCTCGAAATGGGCGCATCGGGCGTGCAGCTCGGCACCCGCTTTGCCTGCGCCAGCGAATCCATCGCCCATGCCAATTTCAAGCAGGCCTTCTTCCGCGCCAATGCCCGCGATGCGGTCGCCTCGGTCCAGGTCGATCCGCGTCTGCCGGTGATCCCGGTGCGCGCGCTCAAGAACAAGGGCACCGAAGAGTTTACCGCCAAGCAGCGCGAAGTGGCCGCCTTGCTTGATGCCGGCGAGATCGAGATGGGTGAAGCCCAGCTCCAGATCGAACATTACTGGGCCGGCGCGCTGCGCCGCGCAGTGATCGATGGCGATGTCGAGAACGGTTCGGTCATGGCCGGGCAATCGGTCGGCATGGTCAGCAAGGAGCAGCCCGCTGCCGAAATCGTCGCCGAATTGATCGCCGAAAGCGACGCCAGCCTGGCCTGAGGCGCGTCAGACCCCGCGCGCTGCGCGCCGGGTGAAGGCCGACAGCGCCAGCGAAATCAGCGCCAGCACGATCGCAGAACCCAGCATGTCGCCCACGAACACCGTGGCGATTTGCGGCATGTCCCCCTTGAGCTGACCGACCGCCGCCAGCGCGGTGTTGAGCCCGACCGCATTGACCGCCGCGCTCATCACCGAAACCGCCACGATATGCAGCCCGCGCAGCCCCGATAGGTCAGCCGCAAGGCCGATCCAGCGGCGGCAGATCACCACCGAGACAAGCGGCGCAATCGCCGACGAGGCCGAGATCAGCAGATCGACCAGCAAGCTGGCCAGGCCATGATGCGGCAGGGTGAAAAAGGCGCCCAGCATCAGCCCGGCGGCGCCCGCACCCTGGAACAGCAGAACCGAGAGCACCCGGACGGCCGCGGGCAGGAAAACCCAGTGCGCGCGGGACGAATGTTCAAACTGGGCAAACAGCACCGCGTTGAGCCGGAACAGCACGGCCCAGACAACGGCCACGCCGAGAACAACCAGCGCCTTGCGCACCAGATCGCCCCCCGACCGGATCACGCCGATTGCGCATCCCTGAGCAGGCGGCTGAGCCCCTGATCGAGTTGCTGGACATAGGCATCGGCCTTGGCCGTCGGCTCAACGAACTTCACGCGCTTGTCCCGGCCATCGACCCGGAAGGCGACCATGCCCTTGCCCTGGAGGCCCACCAGCCGGCGATAGACCGTGCTCGACGAACTGCGATCGCCCAGGTCGAGCATCACATCGCTGACGGTCAGGATATCGCCGCGCTGCCAGCGCACCAGCAGATCGCCAAGCAGTTGCTCCTCATCCGCGGTCAGCTCGTTGAACGAGGACAACTCGCGGATCGCGCCCAGGAGATTCAACAGGCGCACAATGGTCGGTTCGGCAGTGTTCATGAGCTTCGCATACTCAACCTGCAATCGTTTGCAAAACGCCTTCGCTCCCGATGCTTCAGCATCTTATAATATAACAGCTTTCTGGGAGATGGAAGCCTGCAATTTTATAAACCTGTATCGACGAATCTGCCCGCCGCGCGATCCTTGCGGACCTTGAGTCCATCGAACACCTGCCCGCTCATCGCGATCCACACGCCTGCCGGCGCGACCTGCGCCGCGGCAAAGGCCATGCCGAGATTGAAGGCGGCATCGCTTTCGGCAAAGCGCGCCGGACTGAGTGCCCCGGTCAGCACGATGGTCTTGCCGGGAATGTCCGCCAGGGCGCGGGCCGTATCGGTCATGGTATCGGTGCCGTGGGTAATGACGATCCGCATCTCGGGCGCGGCAGCCACCCGCGCGGCAATTGCGGCGCGGTCGGCATCGGTCAGTTCGAGGCTGTCCTTGCGGCAGGCCTCTTCAACCCGGAAAGGCAGCGCGACGCGGGCTTCGCGCAGCAGCGCCGGAATGCCGCTCTCGACGATCTGGTATTCGCTGAGCGCGTCGAAATAGGCCTTGTCGATCGTGCCGCCGGTGGTGAGCACGAGGATCGCTTGCTGGGTCATCGGCCCTATCTAGCGCGGCTGGCCCCATCCGGTCTAGGCCGCGAGATCGCGCACCTCGATCGCGGCGATCGCCGCATTGAGCCGGATCGCGGCCTGCGGATCAAGCCGGTGTTCAAACAGGGTCAGATGCTGCTTCAAGGTGCGCTGCACCGCGCCCGAACCGGCCCCTACCGGCACGCCCATTTCCCGGTAGTGCTCAAGCCCGTAGCGCAGGATGATCGTGGCATTGATCGCCACGTCGCGCAGGCGATCGCGCGGCCAATCGAGCAGGCCGGCGTCGACCAGTGCCGCGAGGTGCGCCTCCAGCTGGGCGAAAGTCGTCTCGGTCCACTGGCGGGCGTTGCGTTCGATCAGTTCGGCCAGTTGGCCATAGCTGCGCTGGTCGCGATAGAGGAACCGGAAGGCCCGGAATTCGGCCATCATCGTGCCCAGCAGCGCGGCATAGCTGGCCACCGCATCCGCCCCCGGCGCCATCAGCAGGCGCTGCTCGATCACCTCGGCATAGCGCGCGCCGATCGCATCGAGCAGCGCCCGCTTGGTCTTGAAGTGATACCACAGGTTGCCTTCGGCAATCCCGAGATGGGCGGCCAGCGCAGCCGTGGTGACGGCTTCATAGCCCTGCTCGTTGAACAGGTGCCGCGCTTGTTCGACAATGCGATCGCGGGTGGTCTGGCGCTTGGTCATCAATAGCGCGATAGCGTGACCTGCAGCGATTTGTAACCGTGCACGAAGCAGGCCGGCACGCGGGCCGGTTCGCCCAGCACGTTCACCCGCAGACGCCGCGCGGCCATTTCCTCCAGCAGGGTGACCAATTGCAGTTCGGCCACGCGCGCGCCCACGCAGCGGTGGATGCCATAGCCGAACGCGAGGTGCCGCCGCGCATTTTCGCGATCGACGATGATCCGGTCGGCATCCTTGAACACGCTCTCGTCGCGGTTGGCCGAAATGTACCACAGCACGACCTTGTCGCCCTTTTTCATCAGATGGCCATCAAGCTCGGTATCCTCCTCGACCGTGCGGCGCATATGCGCCAGCGGGGTCTGCCAGCGGATGATCTCCTGCACGGCATTGGGGATCAGCGCGGGGTTGGCTTCAAGCTTGGCCCGCTCCTCGGGGAACTGCGCCAGGCCATAGGCATAGGCCGACATCGAATTGCGGGTGGTATCGTTGCCCCCCACGATCAGCAGGATCAGGTTGCCGATGAACTCCTCGGGGCTCATGTCGTTCATCGCGGGCGATTGCAGCATGACCGAGATCAGATCCTTGCCGGGATGCTGCATCTTCTGCTGCCACAGCGCGGCAAAGGCCATGCCCATGTCCTGCAGCTTGGCGTTGCGCTCGATCAGGCCTTCGGTCGAGCGGATCATCTCGACATCGCCGCCCACGTCCGACCAATGGGTCAGCTTGGCGCGTTCTTCCCACGGGAAATCGAACAGCCGGGCCAGCATGCCCGTGGTCAGTTCGATCGAGACCCGCTGGACCCAGTCGAACGGCTCCCCGATCGGCAGGCCATCCAGCACTTCGGCAGTGCGGGCGCGCACTTCGGCCTTCATCTCGGCCACTTCGCCCGGCCCGAACGAGGGTGCCACGGTGCGGCGCTGGGCGGTGTGATGCGGCGGGTCCATCGCGATGAACATCGGCTGGCGCACTTCGTTTTCGAGCAGCTTGTCCGAATCGAACGCGATCGAAATCCCGCCATAGGTCCAGCTCGACGAGAAGATCTTGGGCAGGGCCTCGACATGGACGATCGGCTTGTAGGTGCTGATCGACCAATAGGGCCCGAACTTGGAATCGGGCACGTACTGGATCGGCGCCTGCGCGCGCAGCTGGCGGAACGGCTCCTGCCAGCGATCTTCGGCGTAAAGTTCGGCAAGGCTGACATCGATCGGCGCAATATCCCGATCCTGCGCGGCGGCTGTGGCCATGGCTCTCTCCCGATCCGGTGCGGATTCTGTTCTAGGGTATACACCCTAATTCACGCAGGCGGGGAGTCAAGCCACGCAAAAACACCGCCCGGAACGGGTCCGGGCGGTGCGCATTGCAACCAGCGGGGCCTGCGGATCAGTTGCCCGGCTTGGCCTTGCGATAGGGCACGAAATCACCCAGGTTGAGGAACCCGGTGGGGAAATGGCCCGCCCGGTCCACCGTGCTGACCATGTCGAGGCTGCACAGCTGGCTGCCGGTCGGATGGGTCACCATGATGTCGTCGGAATCGAGATGCTCGGCATTGCGCGGGCGGTTGACCCAGACCACGCCGCCACTGCGATAGACGATCGCGGTCTTGTCCAGCACCGTCATGTCGCGGGTATCGTCCAGACTGATGCAGCTGGTCGGCTTTCCAGCCTCGCGCCCTTCGAGCATCTTGGCCAGTTGCTGTTCGGGGGTAAGCTTGCTGCGGGCTTCGAGCGCGGTGGCGCCGAACAGGGTCGCCGCGCTTGCCAGTGCCAGTGCCAGAGTGCGCATGATACGGTTCCTTCTCCCGCTGTGCCGCCACTATAGGCGGCGATCCTGAACCCGGCCTGAAAGTGTCAGGCCGTGCCGCCCACGGTCAAGCCTTCGACCAGCAAGCTGGGCTGCCCGACCCCGGCAGGCACGCTTTGCCCGCCCTTGCCGCAGATCCCGACGCCTTCATCCAGCGCCATGTCGTTGCCGATGCCCTTGACCCGGGTCAGCACGGTCGGCCCGTCGCCAATCAGGGTTGCCCCCTTGATCGGCGCGCCCAGCTTGCCGTTCTCGACCTTGTAGGCCTCGGTGCAGGAGAACACGAACTTGCCCGAAACGATATCGACCTGCCCGCCGCCAAAGCTCTTGGCGAAAATCCCGGTCTTGATCCGCGACAGCAGCTCGGCGGGATCATCATTGCCGCCCTGCATGAAAGTGTTGGTCATGCGCGGCATCGGCGCATGGGCATAGCTTTCGCGCCGGCCGTTGCCGGTGGGTTCAACCCCCATCAGCCGGGCGTTGAGCCGGTCCTGCATATAGCCCTTGAGGATCCCGTCCTCGATCAGCACGGTTTCGCCAGTGGGCGTGCCTTCATCGTCGATCGAGAGCGAGCCGCGCCGCCCGCCGCCGAGCGGGGACGCCAGCGCGCCATCATCGATCACGGTCACGCCCGGGGCGCCCACGCGTTCACCGATCCGCCCCGAAAAGGCCGAAGTGCCCTTGCGGTTGAAATCACCTTCCAGCCCGTGGCCGACCGCCTCGTGCAGCAGCACGCCGGGCCAGCCGGGGCCGAGCAGCACGGTCATTTCACCCGCAGGCGCCGCCACGCTTTCGAGGTTGGTGAGCGCCTGGCCCAGCGCCTCGTCGATCGCGCGGTTCCAGGTTTCGGGTGCGAACAGATCGTCATAGAGCCGCCGTCCGCCAATCCCGAAGCTGCCGGTTTCGCGCCGGCCGTTCGCTTCGGCCACGATGCTGACATTGAGCCGCACCAGCGGCCGTACATCGTGCCCAACGAACCCATCGGCGCGCACGATTTCGACCACCGACCAGCTGGCGGCCAGGCTCGCCGAAACCTGGGCCACCCGCGGATCGCGGGCGCGGGCGGCGGCATCGATCGCCTCGAGCAGCTGCACCTTGCGCGCAAAGGGCACCAGATCGAGCGGAGAGGCATCGGTATAGAGGTGGCGGTTGCTCGGGCGCGGCGGCGGGGCGGGCTGCCCCTTGGCCGGATCGAGCAGTTGCAGCGTTTCGCCCGCGCGGCGGATCGCCGCTTCGCTGATCTCGTTGGCATGGGCAAAGCCGGTCATCTCGCCCGACAGGCCGCGCAGGCCAAAGCCAGCATCGCGCGAATAGTCAGCGGTTTTCAACCGACCGTCATCAAAGGCGAAGGTTTCAGAGGCGATGAACTGGAGATACAGCTCGCCATCATCGCAGCGCGCGAGAGTGTCGCGGGCCAGGGCCTGGGCCATGGCCGGATCAAGCTGACGGTACAGAAGCGAACGCGGATCGGGGCTGGTCATGCCCCCGATATAAGCGCTCTTGGCGCCAGCGCCAGCGGTCAAGCCGCCTTGGCGCTGTCGGCCGGGCCGCCCTTGAGCACGAAGCGGCGATCGCAATAGCCGCAATCGGCATAGCCGCGCTCATCGATCTCGAGCCAGATGCGCGGGTGGCCCAGCGCCGCGCCGCCCGGAATTTCGGACGCGCCATCGCAGGAAACGCGGGTGGAAGCGGTGAGGACGGTTTCGGGCTGGGTGCTCATGGCGGATCGCCTAGCAGGGCGGCGGGGTAATTTCCAGCCTGCTTACTGGTACTGCAAGGTGATCGAAAAATTGCCGACATAGGTGCCCGGCGTCTGGCGCGCCTTGACCCTGAGCGTCGCCCCAACCGGAAATTCGAACATGCCGGTCGACGAGCCGATGCGGAACGCCAGCGGCGCGGTGGTCAGCAGCGCGGTGGGGCTGCTCCCGATCACGAAGGTGTCCATGGTCATGCTATCGCCGCCGCCCGTCCGGTTGAGGGTAGACGTGGCCGCGCCAACCGCGATGGTCACCGCCTGGTTGAACCGCCCCTTGCCGGCAAAGCTGGCCGCCTGGGGGGCAATCCCCGATGCCAGCCGCGCGCCGCCCGTGGCGCTGCGCGCACCGGTTGGCGCGACGATGACCGTGCCCGCCGTGGTGCCGGGAATGATTCGCCCGAAGACCAGGTCATCGACCTTGAAGAAGCTCAATTGCGAGACGACGATTGCATCGGTGCTCGCCTGGATGGTGGCGCGTTCCTTGGCCTGCGCGGGCATGCCGGTCAGGCAGAGCGCGGCCGCCAGCGCGGCAGCGCCGCCCTTCAGGCCGCGCCGCGCTGGCGCGTTCAGATTGAAAAACCCCCGGTCCATTGCCACCCTCCTAGACCGGCAAGCGTATCGCCAACCTGCAAGGTTATGGTTAACGGCGCGGCAAGCATCCGCCGTGGGCAGAGCAGTGCCGGGGGTCTTTACGGCGAGCCATTCCTGCCGCAAGAGCAGGTCATGGATATGCCCGCTGCCATCTCGATCCGCGATCTCGTCAAGCGTTATGCCCCTGCCGGCACTGGCGAGGGCAAACTGGCCCTTGGCGGGGTCAGCTTCGATGTGCCGCAGGGCCAGATTTTCGGCCTGCTCGGCCCCAATGGCGCCGGCAAATCCACCCTGATCAACATCCTGGCGGGCCTGGTGATGAAAACCAGCGGCAGCGCCAACATCTGGGGCTTCGACATCGACGCCGACAGCCGCAACGCCAAGCGTTCGATCGGGATCGTGCCGCAAGAAATCGTGTTTGATCCGTTCTTCACCCCGTTTGAAGTGCTGGAAAACCAGGCCGGCCTCTATGGCGTGCCCAAGGCCGCGCGCCGCAGCCTCGAACTGCTGGCCGAAGTCCACCTTTCGGACAAGGCCCACGCCTATGCCCGCACCCTGTCGGGCGGGATGAAGCGCCGCCTGCTGATCGCCAAGGCGCTGGTCCACCAACCGCCGGTGATCGTGCTCGATGAACCGACCGCCGGGGTCGATGTCGAACTGCGCCGCCAGCTGTGGGAACTGGTCAGCGAACTCAACGCCGGCGGGGTGACCGTGGTCTTGACCACCCATTACCTCGAAGAGGCCGAACAGCTGTGTGACCGGATCGCGATCATCAACCACGGCCAGCTGATCGCCAACAAGCCGACCCGC